>JBIIKC010000178.1:0-3795 GCA_044233375.1 Ilumatobacteraceae bacterium | reverse complement strand
CACATGCATTGGCTCCGTCGTTTCCGGCCGCAGCGATGACTGTCACGCCCGAATTGAACAGACGGTTGACGACATCGTCGAGGGTCTGGTGGGCAGGTCCGATGATGCTCATGTTGACCACGGTCGGACGTGAACGATCACGGTTGGCGGCGATCCAGTCGAGAGCAGCGATGACTTCCGAGGCGCTACCGACACCTTGGCAGTCCAGAACTCTGGCTGGGATCACAGTGGCCATCTTCGCCACGCCGTACTCGGTTCCAGCGACGGTTCCAGCCACATGAGTGCCGTGTCCGTTGCAGTCGTTGGCGCCATCGCCTTCGTAGACGAAGGAATAGCCCGATTTCGCGCGACCGGCGATTTCGTTGTTCGGAATTTTTGAAAGGCCCACAGGGTCGGTGACGAGACCGGAGTCGACGAGGTAGACGACCACGCCCAAACCGGCGCTGGCCGGATAGGAGTAGTGCGCATTCGGCTCGTTCGATCGCTGGTCGATCCGGGCCAGTGACCAGTCGACGCCGTCCTGAGTCTGGGCTCCGGCAAATTGGGCGTCGGATTCCACTCGGGCGACATTCGGGTCTGCTGTCAGGGCATTGGCCTGCTCGGCCGTCATGTCCACCGCAACTCCCGAGAACAGGGTTCCATAGACCCGGGAGACGCGCAATCCGGAACCGACCATGTTCGAGGCCATTGCTGCGGCGTCGACCCCGTCATGGAAGGTCACGACGTAGCGGAACACCGTCGGCGTGCCGAAAGCCGAAACCTGAGTCGAGGTCACGGCCGAAGTTGCGCCAGCGAACAGGATTCCGAAGGACAGAATTGTTGCAAGTCGTTTACGAATCATTCGGACAGGTTACGAGTTCTTTACGAAAACCAACCCGTTCGTAACAATTCTTTGGCAACAGCTCCGGAAACACCTTCCGATCAAGGGAAAAATCCTGTTTTCGGCTGACCCAAAAACCAGCACTTCCCCTTGTCATCCGACATCGACGGTGTCTCTGACCCAAGTCAGGCTACGGGAATTCGGCGGAAATCACTCCCGCGACAACACTTGGGCGAACCGGGGCGAGGATCCCAACGGCGCTCGTCTGAGGAAGAATCGACTCATGAAAGTTCACCTCGTCGACGGGACGTACGAGCTCTTCCGCCAGCACTTCGGCCAGGCTGTCCGGTCATCCGACCCCGCCCCATGGGCGGCGACGATCGGCATGCTCAATTCCACGCTGCAACTTCTTTCCGATGGAGCGACCCACATCGGGGTGGCCTCGGATCACGCCATCGAGAGCTTCCGTAACGACTTGTGGCACGGGTACAAGACATCGGAGGGGATGGATCCGGTCGTCAAGGATCAGATCCCCGTCATGGAGCGGGCACTGGTCGCTCTCGGTGTCACCGTGTGGCCGATGGTCGAATTCGAGGCCGATGACGCCTTGGCCTCTGCTGCCGCTGTCGCCGATGCCCACGGAGACGTCGAGCAGGTGGTGATCCTGACGGCCGACAAAGACCTCGGGCAGTGTGTCAAGGGCAGACGAATCGTGCAGGTCGACCGGCGCAAACCTCGACCGGGGGCGGCTGCAAACGAATCTGGCGTCATCGACGAGCAGGGGGTGATCGCGAAGTTCGGGGTACCGCCCTCGAGCATCGCCGATTATCTCGGACTCGTGGGCGATTCGTCCGACGGCTTTCCGGGTATCAGCGGCTGGGGAGCGAAATCGGCCGCAGCTGTTCTGGCTCGGTACGGATCGATCGAGAAGATTCCCGTCGCGGTCGAGGAGTGGGATGTGCCGGGACTGCGCGGAGCGGCACGATTGTGCGAGAACCTGAATGCCGAGCGCGAGCTCGCACTTCTCTTCCGCCAGTTGGCGACGGCTGTGACATCGGTGCCGGTGGGACGCGTCGAGGAATGGTGTTGGACCGGTCCAACCGCTGACTTTCCTGCGGTGTGCGCCGAACTGGGATCCCCGCGCCTTGCGGAGCGCGCCGCTGCGTTGGCCCGAGGTCGTGCTCGATAGTCCCCGCTAGTCTGACCGTGCTTCGTTCGGCACCTGTCGAGTGTGGTGACGGTCGGGTCCTGTGCAACGGGTACCCGTGAATCAGGTCAGGACCGGAAGGTAGCAGCCTTCAGCGGACTCACTCGTGTGCCGCAGATCGCCTGGCCGTCACCACACCCGTCAGGGTCGATCGGATCGAGGAAGGGTGCGAGAGCGGCCGAATCGGCACGCTTGGAAAGCGTGTGAGGTGCAAGCCTCCGTGGGTTCGAATCCCACCCCTTCCGCCATGAGTTCGTTCGAGGGGAGTTCGTTCAACGGGAGTTCGATCAAGGGCGACATTCCGCAGAGCACGATCGATGCGATGAATGCTGCTCTGGTCGAAGCTCGCGCCTGTCTCGAGCACGGGGACGTACCCGTTGGAGCGGTTGTCATTCACGAGAACCGTGTCATTGCGGCTCGACACAACGAACGTGAACTGCGGGCGGATCCGACAGCACATGCCGAGGTACTCGCCCTGCGCGACGCTGCAACGGCTCTCGGACGTTGGCGTCTCGACGATTGCACTCTGGTCGTCACCTTGGAGCCGTGTGTCATGTGTGCTGGAGCTGCACTGAATGCTCGCATTGGCTCGATCGTCTATGGGGCTGCGGACCTGAAGGGTGGAGCAACCGCCAGTCTGTACAACGTCTGTGCTGACCCCCGGCTCAATCACAACCCTCCGGTCGTCCATGGCGTACTGGCAACAGAGTCCGCTCGACTCCTGGAGCAGTTCTTCGCCGAGCGCCGATAACCTCAGTCGACGGAAGGGTGCCCGAGTGGCCTAAGGGACACGCCTCGAAAGCGTGCGAGGTGCAAGCCTCCGTGGGTTCAAATCCCACCTCTTCCGCCAGTCGTGGTCGGTTCCGTCCGCAAGCGTTGCTTGCGCCTGCATCGCCCGTATGAGCACTGCTCATGTCAGCACTGCTCATGTCAGCACTGCTTGTCAGGCTCTGGAACTTTCAATTTCACGAGGTAGTCGCTGATCGTCTTGACAGCGCACCAGTTCGCTCCGTAGCCGGTGTGCTGATCCGCGGTGACGACCAGCAACTGCGCATTCCCCAGTGCCTCGACCATGGCCCGGGCACCGACGATCGGAGTTGCGGCATCGCCGGTCGTTCCAACGACGAGGATCGGGTTCACCGTGGTCGCTGCGATCTCGATGCGCGGATCGAGTGCGGCGGGCCAGAACGTACAGCTGTAGTCACCGCTCGTTCCCGGTGAGAAGCGGGGAGCGATGCCTTCGCGCAACTTGGCCTTTGCGTCGGCTTCTTCGGGCGTCATGCGCTCAGCGTTGTCGGCACACGTGATGTTGAGGAATGCTTCGATCTCGTTCGAGTACGTGCCGTCGGGCTGTCGTCGGAAATACGAGTCGAAGATCTCGAGCATCGATGCACCGTCGCCCTTTTGGGCCTGGGTCAGGGCACCAGCGAGAGCGTCCCACAATTCGTCGCTGTACATCGCTTGCGCCACAGCGGTCAATGCCATTCCCCGAGTGAGATTCGGCCGGCCTTCGACGGTCGGGATCGGCGTCTCATCGAGACTGAGCATCAGTTCATCGAATGCCGCCTCGGCATTTCCGCCGTTGTGGAATTTGCACGACGAGTCGGCTGCGCACTGCTTGAGGAACACCGTGATCGCCGATTCGAAACCGACGTGCTGCTTCGCGATCTGCGCTTCGTTGTCGACGTTCGGATCTGCCGCCCCATCGAAGACTGCGGCGCGCACGGTGTTCGGGTACAAGGTTGTCCAAACGGCGCCGAGTTCCGAT
>JBIIKC010000176.1:0-3855 GCA_044233375.1 Ilumatobacteraceae bacterium | reverse complement strand
CTGCAGCCAAACGGACCTTCTCGGAGACTTCCACCATGACTTCGGTGTTCTCCATCAGGTAGTTCTTGGCGTTCTCGCGACCCTGACCGAGCTGCTCCCCCTCGTAGGTGAACCATGCTCCCGATTTCTTGACGATTCCCAGGTCGACAGCCATGTCGAGCACTGATCCCTCGCGGCTGATGCCCTTGCCGTACATGATGTCGAATTCGGCCTGACGGAACGGTGGCGACACCTTGTTCTTCACGACCTTGACGCGGGTGCGGTTTCCGACGACCTCAGGACCATCCTTGATGGATTCGATGCGGCGGATGTCGAGACGGACCGACGAGTAGAACTTGAGAGCGCGACCACCGGGAGTGGTTTCCGGGGAGCCGAACATCACTCCAATCTTCTCTCGCAACTGGTTGATGAAGATCGCCACGGTGTTCGACTTGTTCAGGTTCGCCGTGAGCTTGCGCAATGCCTGGCTCATGAGGCGAGCCTGAAGCCCGACATGGCTGTCTCCCATATCGCCTTCAATTTCTGCCTTCGGAGTCAAAGCGGCGACGGAGTCGATCACGACGACGTCGAGAGCTCCGGAGCGGATCAACATGTCGACAATCTCGAGAGCCTGTTCACCAGTGTCCGGCTGTGAAATGAGCAACTGGTCGATGTCCACGCCGATCGAGCGGGCGTACACCGGATCCATGGCGTGCTCGGCATCGATATAGGCGCAAATGCCGCCATTGCGCTGGGCCTCGGCGACGACGTGCATCGCAAGGGTGGACTTGCCAGATGATTCCGGGCCGTAGATTTCCACAACTCGGCCTCGAGGCAAACCTCCCACGCCGAGGGCGACGTCGAGGGCCAGGGCGCCCGTCGGAATGGCCTCGATGGCCATATTGGTCTTCTCGCCCATCCGCATGATGGAGCCCTTGCCGTACTGCTTGTCGATTTGGGCCAAAGCCATTTCCAAGGCCTTTTCACGGTCGTTGCTCATTGCATTGCCTTTCTGTCTCAGGTGCTGATGTGTTCTGTTCAGGACCCTAGGAACGGGGTGTGGCACGGTTTGTGCGAATGACAGGAGCGTAACTACGAACGGGTGTTCGGTCAAGGATTGTCGACGAGAATTGCCCTGCCAGCCAGCCATTTCGCCGCCTCAGCAGATTCACCCCCATCGATGGGCCGAAAACGCAGATCGATCGCTGACCACAAGGTGTGCGAGATCGGCCACGTCACGATCGGAACGATGATCGCCGTTGCAGCGAGCACGACCGAGAGAGTGAGCACAGGGATATCGGGAGCGGTGACGATGATGGCGACGGCGATCGCAACGACAACCAGTCCGATGTTCAAGATGAGAGCAATGGTCATCGAGCCCAGTTCATGGCCACTCGTGTTACGCGTGCGACTGAGCCCGCACCCGACGCAACGGTCAGCCTGACGAAACCAACCATCGAACCATGCCCGCTGATCTCCACAACAGGGACACCGTCGACCGAGAGCCCGAATGACCATGCGCAATGCTCCGATGGGCCGCACCGATCGGATCGGCTCGATCATGGGATCGATCTCGCTATGCGGTCAACTCATCGACGAATTCGGCGAAGACAGTTGCGTACTTCATCGCCTGATCATCGGAATGCATGATCGAGATCAGCCACTGTTCATCGAGACCTGGCGGCAGCAGGATCCCACGGTTGATGCCATGTATCCATTGGGCGAATGCAATGTCGAAATCGGTTGCCCGATAGTCGCGGTAGTTGCGAATCGGCTTTTCAGCCCACGTCACACAGCCCTTTGCGCCGAACTGCACGGTGTGTGCCGGCAAGCCAGCGCGCGAGATCACTCCAGCACAGACGTCGACGAGTGCCTGATTTCGGTCGATCACCGTCTGAGTCGCCTCTGGTGTACAGACTTCGGTCAGGACGGCTCGTGCAGCCGCCATACACAGCGGATTGCCGTTGTACGTTCCAAGATGCAGGACTCGACCCTGAGTGATCTGATCCATGTACTCACGCTTACCCCCGAAGGCTCCGAGTGGCAATCCCCCGCCGATCGACTTGGCAAGAGCCACAAGATCAGGAGTGACGCCGAGGGCACCGGTTGCTCCGCCCCATCCAGCGGTAATTCCTGTTTTGACCTCATCGAAGATCAGGAGCGTTCCGTACTTCTCCGTGATTCGGCGAACTTCTTGGAGATAGCCGTCTTGCGGCAAGCAGATACCGATGTTCTCCATCACCGGCTCCACGATGAAGCACGCAACTTCACCGGTACTCAGTGCCGCCTCGAGGGCTTCTGCGTCGTTGTACGGAACGATGAGCGTGTCCGACAGCACCGCAGCGGTGATTCCTGCAGTCGAAGGCACTGGCGTCGGACGATCGGCGGGACCTGCCTTGTCGAGCGGTGGTTTCATCGAGATCATCACCTCATCGTGATGACCGTGATATCCGCCTTCGACCTTGACGATCTTGTCCCGCCCAGTGACTCCGCGAGCAACGCGAATCGCATCCATGGTCGCCTCGGTACCCGAATTCGTGAAGCGCCACATCGGCAAGCCGTATCGGGCACCCAACAACTCGGCGACTTCCGCATTCAGCTCGCACGGACTGACGAAAAGAGTTCCCTGATCCAGTTGGGCATCGACCGCGCGACGAACGGCAGGATGCACGTGCCCACTGAACAACGCTCCGAACCCCATGTCGTAATCGACGTACTCGTTTCCGTCGACGTCGCGCATCACAGCTCCCGCTGCGCTCTCGATCACGAGCGGATGGGGATCGTAGGCCTGGAAACTGGATGGCACTCCGAGAGGCAGAACTTGTCGCGCCCGATTCGTTGCGCCCTGTGACTTCGAGGTCCGCTCACCGTAGCGAACCAATTCCCGAGCAGAGATCTCTTTCGCCCGGTCGGAGAGATCTTGCGAACGTGTGATCGATTCCGTGGAAGACACGGTTATACACCCCTTCAAGGTTGACCAAAGCCTACCGAGCCTCTTCGTCCGGGAACGCACTTTGCGCCACACCTCCGACGGTTGCGACGATTTCGTGACGTGCGCACCCGGCAGGCGAATACGCCTCACAATCGGCGGTCGATCCCGATTCGAATGTTGATCGACTCCCGCTCGGGAGCGGTGCAAACCGGGGTGGAATCTGGCAGAATTCAGGTTCCCATGGTGGGCGTAGCTCAGTAGGTTAGAGCGTCAGGTTGTGGCCCTGAAGGCCGGGGGTTCGAATCCCCTCGTTCACCCAAGTCAGCGTAAGTCCCGTGTCCCCCTGACCCGTCGAACGTGTCGAGGTTCTTGGTCGCCTGCGAAGAGCGATCTACACTGGCGTTTCGCAGATCGCACCTCTAGCTCAATGGCAGAGCAGTGGACTCTTAATCCATTGGTTCTGGGTTCGAATCCCAGGGGGTGCACGAGGGTCTCCAGGGAGACCGAATCCGATTCCATTCACCGGAATCCAGGGGTGGGGGATTTCGCTATGCGCATCTCGGGTGACAAGGGGGCTCGGTGAAGGCTCTTGTCGTCCATGCGCACCCTGATCCGGAGTCGTTCAGCCACGCGCTCCTCCGACAAGTCGTCACCGGGCTCGAATTCGCAGGACACACCGTCGACGTGGTCGATCTCTACGCCGTCGACTACCGGGCGTCGATGAGCCGTGACGAACACGCTGCTTACTTCTCGTCGACGCCGACTCTCGACCCAATCGTTGTGGAACACGCCGCACTGGTCGGATCCTGCGAGATTCTCGTCTTTGTCTATCCCACGTGGTGGAGTTCGTTCCCGGCCATTCTCAAGGGATGGATCGATCGAACTTTGGTTCAAGGAGTCGCATTCGATCTCGACGAAGAGTCAGGCAAGTTGCAACCCCTCCT
>JBIIKC010000175.1:0-3859 GCA_044233375.1 Ilumatobacteraceae bacterium | reverse complement strand
CGAGTTCGATCGACGCTTTCCCCACCCCGTGACTCTTGTGCGAGCAATGCACGAGGACTCATCACTTGGGATTCACCGCTGGAGTCGCTTCGAACGTATTGAATCGTGATGGGACAGAACACTTTCCGTGACCTCTGTGCCCGTATACAGATGGTGGCCGGAGTGGTTGTTGTAGCTGTGCTCGGAGTCGTCTACATCTCGGTCGACCTCAGCGTTCACCGCTCGATCATCGTTCTGGCTCTTTGGTCAGTTGCGCTTGTTGCACTTCGAGGGACCATGTCTCCACGGCTCGTTGCACTCGTCGTGGTGGTACTTGGTGCATGTGCGATTGTCGAGGTGCCCTACGGAATCGATTTGTGGTTCTACCAGGCATATGGACGCATCGTGGAGGAGTATCACTCGAATCCGTACGTCGTCGCACCGGGTGCATTTGTCGGAGATCCGGTCATCGATCGAACTGCTGATTTCTATCGAGACACGGGTTCGGTGTACGGCCCCGTCTTCGTCGCTGGGGCTACAGCCGTCTCGTTCGTCTCCGGAACAGGGGAACTTGTCGGGCGACTCGCTTGGCAGGGGCTGTCCTTTGTTGCAGTCATCGGACTTACCATCTTGCTGCGACGCCTCAGCGTTCCGTGGGAGAAAGTCTTCCTGGTTGCTGCCTCCCCAGTAGTCGTCTATCTACTCATCAATCAGGCTCACAACGATGTCTTTGTCGGTCTCTTCATTCTTTCTGGCGTCGCACTTGCGGGACATCGACAGCCACTCTTGGCAAGTGTGGCGTTCATGCTCGCGGCCCTGATCAAGGCCCCCGCAGGAATCGCGCTCCTGACCTATTTCGTCTGGCTCGCCGCGCGCGGCGAACGACGGGAAGTTCTTCGTTCTGCATCGCTTTCGGTAGTTCTCGGACTGATTGCGACTGCACCTTTTGGCATTCGGGCGGTATTCCGTGCATTGACGGATGGCGGTGGGACAACCAACGCGACGAGCATCTGGAACTTCGTACGCGGTGATGCTCTGACATTCATCTGGCGTCCGGAGCGCTCGGTCGAAACCACGGCTGGAACATGGGTGTCGTTGCTCGGGATTGTGATTCTCGTCGTGATTGCAGTGTGGGCAGCTTGGCGATTGAGAGATTCCCCGGTTCATGAACCACTCACAATTGCGCTCTTGGCTTGGGTCGTCTTTTCGTTGTACCCGTCTGTGTGGTTGTCGGCCTGGTTCGTGGCACTCGCAGGATTGTGGGGTAGCCGGAAGTGCCGTCTTCTCATTGTCTGCTCGTCGCTACTGCTCGTGACTTCTCAATCGTGGCTCATGCCGGTAGCAGCGATCGTGGACCGGGGCTCCTATGGTCTCGTCGAACGCTCGGCGGCTGCCCTTCTCGGAATCTCCACGCTTGCTGGACTCCTCCTCGTCGCGCACCTCGTGGGGTCGGTCGACTCAGAGTGTGAAGAGCAGGAACGAGACCAGGCCGATGCCGGTCAACTCGGCGGTCGGAGGCGAAGCCCCCGGATCCTTTCGAAATCCTTGCGATTGCGCGTGACCAACGCGAGTTGATGTTCGATTGCCGTCGCAGCGATCAGACAGTCGGGGAGCCGAACGGAGAACTCTCGGCGCAGGCGACCGCTGGTCTCAGCGACTCGACGATCGACAGACACCTCGAAAAACGGACTGAGGAGGAGAGACACCATGTCGGTTGCGCTCGTCCCGGCTACAAGTTCGGCTCGCGTGATGACCGAGTAATGAATCCGGTTTTTCCCGACTTTGAGTTCGCGGGCGCCACGCAGGTGGTCGATGAATATGTCCGTGTCGAGAAGGAGGTCAGCCACGACGCCACTCGTCTCGAGATGGAGACGCTGCCGTCGGGTCTGCACCGAAGGACCTCTCCAGGGCGTCGTCGACATCGGGAATGTCGACGAGGTACCGATCCACGGCCTCGCGCACGACTTCGGCCATCGGTATCCCTCTCATGCGTGCGACGCGGTCGATTCGTTCGCGCATGTCACTCGGGAGATAGATCTGGGTTCGTGTGGCTGACATACATCGCAAGCATACATCTACTTTCTTCGTCGATCCCTCAGGACTTCTGACTGGATTCACAGGTAAGACCCACCGGGCAGGATTGTGTTGACTCGCCGCAGCGACCGCTGCGTCCCGAATCCGCGCCGATTCACGTGATGTGGTCACTTGGTGACAGAGGATCACGGAGAGCAACATTGGGGTGCTTCGGCCGGTTCACCCGATCGGCATGGAACTGGGGGTTTGGCGATGGCTGACGTGGTGAATCTCACCGAGGAAGACCGAGAAGCTCTGCGCAACAAGTACCGCGAGGAACGCGACAAGCGACTCCGTCCGGATGGCCCTGATCAATACCTCGAACCCACGGGGTCATTTGCGTACCTCGAAGAAGATCCCTACACCTCTCCAGTCGAGCGAGCGCCGCTCAGGGACCACGTGAAACTGTTGTTCATCGGTGGAGGTTTCGCCGGCGTGTGCATCGGGGCTCGACTTCGCGAAGCGGGCTTCGATGATTTCCGCATCATCGAGGGAGCTGGAGACTTCGGCGGAGTCTGGTACTGGAACCGGTATCCAGGCGCCATGTGCGACACGGCGGCGATGGTGTATCTGCCGCTCTTGGAAGAAACCGGTCACATGCCGTCCCAGAAGTACGTCCAAGCACCTGAGATCTGGAATCACGCCAAGCGGATCGCCGGGAAGTACGACTTGTACGCGCGCGCTGTGTTCTCGACGCACGTGCGAACGCTCACATGGGATGAATCGACATCGGTCTGGATCATCGAAACCGACCGAGGGGACAGATTCACGGCCCAATATGTGGCAACGGCTACAGGCCCCTTGAATCGTCCAAAGCTGCCGGGAATTCCGGGAATCGAGGAATTCACCGGGCATTCCTTTCACACCTCGCGCTGGGATTACGCCTACACCGGCGGCTCATACGAGGGCGCGCCGATGGAGAAATTGGCGGACAAACGTGTGGCGATCATCGGTACGGGGGCGACAGCGGTGCAGTGCATTCCGCCGCTCGGGCGCGACTCGAAGATCCTCTTCGTCTTCCAGCGCACACCTTCGGCGATCGATGAACGCAACAATCATCAGATCGATCCCGAATGGTTTTCCTCGCTCGGTGAAGGATGGCAGTCCAAGTGGTTGCGCAACTTTCTCCTGTTGCAATCCGGGGGCTTTGCAGATGAGGACCTGGTGATGGACGGCTGGACCGACATCTCGAAACGAATTCGAGATCGGATGGTCGAGGCCATCTCGAAAGGCGCCGAGTTCACCCCCGAATCGTTCCGTCAGGCATATGAAGACAGCGATGACGAAAAGATGGAGGAAATTCGTCGACGAGTGGATGCGATCGTGGAGGATCCCGAGGTGGCGGCCGGATTGAAGGCCTGGTACCGCCAGCTGTGCAAGCGGCCGTGCTTTCACGACGAGTATTTGCCGACCTTCAACCGGCCCAATGTTCATTTGGTCGATACGAATGGCAAGGGTGTCGAGAGAATCGACGCAACGGGACTGTGGGTGGAAGGCGTTCACTACGAAGTGGACTGCATCATCTATGCCTCTGGGTTCGAAGTCAACACCGAATACACCCGTCGCGCCGGCTTCGAGATCATCGGTCGTCATGGTCGCACCTTGACCGAGAAGTGGGCTGACGGGATGCAGAGCCTGCACGGTATGCACGTTCATGGCTTTCCGAATCTCTTCATTGTCGGATTCGCCCAGGCTTCGAACTTCGTCTCGAACGTGACGAGCAACTATCCCGATATCGGACTCACCTTGGCCGCGATCCTCGGTGAGGGCGAACGAGTCGGCGCGCGAGTGATCGAGTGCACTGCGC
>JBIIKC010000189.1:0-3638 GCA_044233375.1 Ilumatobacteraceae bacterium | reverse complement strand
CGTCGCCATAAAAGGCTTCGTCGGCTGCAGGTGCGGGACCGCGTGACGGGCGAGCCGTTGCCCCACCTTCGCCTCGCGATGGTGTCTTTTCGATCGTCACCGTCGCCCAACGGAGAGTCGCTGCGACTTCGTCGGCAACGACATCCACCGATGTGCGCTTGACGCCATCACGACCTTCGTACTCGCGCACATCGAGACGGCCGGAAGCCATGATGCGCGCTCCCTTGGTCAACGAGGCGGCAATGTTCTCGGCGAGTTGGTCCCATGCGACGACATTCATGTACGTCGTCTGTTCCTGCCATTCGCCGTTCACCTGATACCGGCGATTGACGGCGATGCCGACCGTGACGGTCGCTTTTCCCGACTGGGTGTACCGAAGTTCGGGGTCTCGTGTGAGATTTCCGACGACGGTGATGGTGTTCGATGCCATGATGATCCTCCGACTGGAATGTTCCTGGTCTGGGCGTGATGCGATTCGGACTCGAAGTCGATTCGGGTGATTCAGGCCGCGTTCAAACCCCGACGAGCCGCTTCGGCATCGGGGAGTCGCAGCAATTTGTGACGGAGGATGTCGTCGGAGATTCGCATCGTGCGCTCGAAATCGTCCAGGGCACCACCGGGAGCGGTGACATTGAGGACCATGTAGTAGCCCTCCTCACGCTTGTTGATCGGATACGCAAGACGACGCTTGCCCCACCAGTCGACTTTGCCGTGCACGGAGCCTCCTGCGGCGGCGATTGCCTTGCTCACAGTGGAGACCCATTGCTGAGCCGAACCGTCTTCCAACGAGCCGTCGACGATGACCATCAATTCGTATGCACGCATGGGCGTGAATCTCCCTTCGGACACGGGCCGGACGATCCGACCTCGGGACCCCATTCGGGGCAGGGTATGCGAAGCACGGAGTGTACCGGTCGATCGAGGGACTCCACCCCGAAAGGCTGCCCCCGATGGGGATCCTCTCGATGGGGTCCTCGATTGCAATCCCCCTGAACTGGGGGTTTACCTCCGTGTGAGACGGAGAGCCGATGCTGCGATGACGCCAACTCCCCAAGCAGCCGCACCCTCACGGTTCGTCAATGCGCCGCCCGTCTTCAGAACTCCGGTCGTTGCCACGTCGCGAGCGCCTTGGAAGACGAGGCCCGGCGTGTCGCCGGCCAGACCCCAAGAAATCGCCACGATGCCGACAATGATGCCGAGCACCCCAGTCGGAACAATGAGCATTTCTCGAGACATGTACGACGCAACGATGAGAGCGAAGCCTCCCGATACGACGAGAACGGCACCGACACCGAGAATCGCCAAGAGCAGGTACTGGATCACGCCCACGAAACCGGGGCTCGGCTGATCGCCACAGTCGACCATGGCTCGAACCGGGGCTTCGAGATCGTCGAGCGGTCTCGTCTCGTAGATCTGACAGACGGTGCCATCATTCGCCTGGGCCGAATATTGCGGACCTTCTTCGATGAGTCGCACACTGAACGGCTCGGATGCTGCGCCCAGAATCAACATCAGGATTCCGGCAGCCACGATCATCACGAGCCCGATGATGATGTCGCGCTGGAACTGGCTGATCAGCTGATACGGCAGATAGTTCCGCCGTCGAAATGATCGGCGACGACGGTCGCCAAACCGCATCACCGCTACCCCACTCTCCGAGCGGACCGCTGGCCGCCGATCGGAAGAACTCGAACCAGATGGTGCCACCGACACGAACAACATGCCTCGACGACATATGCCGCGTATTCCTCACGCCTCCGGTGGAATTGCGCCAGTTCGGCGTTGTCAGCAACGACTTTGCCGTGAGAAGGAAGTCGCGGTCCGAAGACGTATGTGACCAGAACGAGATTGTCCTCGGTACAGATCGGGCATACCGTTTCTGTCCGTCTTCCCACGCCGCGTGCCGCCCGCATCAATTCGGGGTGCGCATCGCAGATGTCTTCGCGCCCGAGGCGACCGCGTCGGTATTCGTTGATCAACGAGCGGCGCGCCATCCTGTGATCGACGAGACCCGAACGGAAAGACGCGATGGGGCTCCACGGTCCCGATCCCGACGACTTACCTGGGGCAAACATTGGACGCAGGTTACCCCGCCGTCGCCCACCACTCATCCAGGCGCTTGCGGATCTCCGTCTCTCCGATCAGTCCTTCCTCCAGCCTGATTTCGAGGAGATGGCTCATGGCACGACCGACAGCCGGTCCGGGCTCGAGACCGAGATGCTCCATCACCGCAACACCGTCCATCTCGGGGCGAAGGGCCTTCAACTCTTCACGGGCCGCAAGGTCTGCGATGCGTTCCTCCAACTCATCCATTCGTCGTGACAGCCGAGCAGCTTTTCTCTCATTGCGCGTGGTGCAGTCACAACGAGTGAGAACGTTGAGTTCGTCGAGCAGCGGCCCTGCATCGTTCACGTATCTGCGCACCGCTGAGTCAGTCCACCCCATTTCATAGGTGTGGAACCTCAGGTGCAATCGCACGAGTTCGGTCACCGCTTCGATGTCTTCATTGGGGAACCGAAGAGCCTGAAGACGCTTACGAGTCATCTTCGCACCGACGACATCGTGCATGTGGAACGTGGTTCCCTTGCCCTCCTGGAATCCACGCGTACGGGGTTTGCCCACGTCGTGGAACAGCGCAGCCAACCGCGTGATCCGGAAATCGAAACCCGAATGTGCTTCGGGTCGAACGTTCTCGATCACTGCCAAAGTGTGCGTCAACACATCCTTGTGTCGATGAATCGGGTCGTTCTCCAAGCGCATCGAGGGCAGTTCGGGAAGGAACTTGTCGGCGAGTCCCGTCTCCACGAGGAACCAAAGGCCGGCTGTTGGAGAGTCGACAACGATCAACTTGTTCAGTTCGTCGCGAATTCGCTCGGCAGACACGATGTCCAGCCGATCGAGAGAGGACTTGACTGCATCGACGAGTTCCGAGGTCGGCACAGTTCCGAACCGTGAGATGAAGCGAGCTGCCCGAATCATGCGCAGCGGATCATCGGAAAAGCTGATGTCGGGATCGAGGGGGGTACGGAGAACCTTCGTCAGCAAATCGCCGACACCATTGAACGGATCGATCAACGTCGGAGCGTCCGACGTCAATTCGAGTGCCATCGCGTTGATGGTGAAGTCACGCCGCGAGAGATCGGTTTCGATCTCGTCTGCGAACTCCACATCAGGTTTGCGAGTGTCAGGGTGATACGCGTCGGCTCGATGAGTCGTGATTTCGTAGACACGGTCGCCCTTGCGGGCGCCGATCGTGCCGAACTTCTCGCCTTGGGTCCAAAGAGTGTCTGCCCATGGGGCAAGGATCTTCTTCGTCTCGTCCGGACGAGCGTTGGTCGTCGCATCGAAATCGATCGATTCCACCGGCTCGCCGATGAAAAGGTCGCGAACACTTCCTCCAACCAAGTACAACCGCTTGTCAGCAGCCCGGAAAAGAGCACTCACATCGGCCAATTCCGCCAGAACCGGCGCGAAGCGTTCGGGAACCACGACCGCAAGACTATGTCGTTGCTGTCTCAGATGACCTCGAGTGATGCGAGATGTCTGCGCACGTCATCGATGCGAGAACGCGCAGCTTCACTGCTCTCGTTCGTCGGTGCTTCGACATCGGGGACTCGACCACCGACAAGTGCCGCCAA
>JBIIKC010000229.1:0-3214 GCA_044233375.1 Ilumatobacteraceae bacterium | reverse complement strand
GGTGCCTCGAAATAGGCGTCGTCAGCAGAGCGCAAAGTCGCAAGACGCTGCTGACTGATTGCGTTCCACTCCTCGAGAACTTGTGAGCCGGTGAGATGTCGACGACTGTCGATCTCGTTCTCGTTCATCTCACCGATCGGATTCTTGACGTAGTCGACCGGAGCAGCACGATGGTCTGTGGCAGGAAGTCCCTGAAGGGTTCGTTCGATTGCGACCAGATGCGACAAGTTGTCCTGGACGCTCCAGCCGGGAAGATCCGTTGCCGTCTTCCACTCGGCTTCGGACAGATGGGTTCCGAGTGCGCTCAGCGCGGAGAAACAGGTGGCGAGTGCGTCGATGGTGTCATGGGGAATCATGTCGGTTCTCTTTCCTTCAGAAGTCATGGGGCAGGGTTCTGCACACTTTGCCAATCCCGACCTTGGAGGTACGGGGTGAATGCTCGGCCGATTGCCTCGAGGTCACTTGGGCGTTTCGGCGTCTTGATTTCGTACAGACCTTCGATACGGGTGTAAGCAAGGGTCACGTCCCACAGAGCAAGAGCCTCGTCTCCCATCGGGGCAGGAACAACAACCGGACCGAACACAGCTTTCGCGGGTGCACCATTCGGACGAGGAATCACCAGAATCGGCACTCCGAATCCACCGAGTTCGCGAACGGCGTACTCGTGGTCGTGACGTACGTCGTCGTGGGTCGTCGAATCTGCAAGGGCTTCGTCCCAATCCTCTGCGCGGGCACCGATGTCGACCAGAAGCGTTCGAGCAATCTCGGGGTCATGAGGTTTGCGTCCGAGTTCGTGAAGTGTTCGTCCGCATGCGAGGTACCAGGCATCGCACATTGCCGGGTCTCGGCGTCGAAGACGAGCACCGACTCGCATGGGACTCCAGCCATACGCCAGTTCGCGTTCCCAGGGGTGCTTCTTGCCTTCTGGACGGTTGATCTCCTCGAGGCTGAAGAACTTCCAGTCGATCTCGAGACCTGTGAGTCGACGGACTTCTCTGATCCACAACGACGTTTGGTACGCCCAGGGACACATCGGATCGAAGTAGAAGTCGATCCGTTTCACGTCGCCTCGAATATCGCCCATCTGTTGCCCCCTGGAACGTGGTCTTGTCCGCTGACAAGGTTTGCGCAACCGCGAACCTAGTACCGTGATCGGTCATGGAACGCCCCACGAAGTTCGAGCACACCCGTTTCCTCGGGGACAAGCGAACCCAACTCGTCTACGACGTCGATTCCTGGGAAGATTCAGCGGTTATCGATGAGATCGTTGCTGCCGAGACAGGAATCTGCTTCGGTCCGGACACGCTCGCAGAGGCCCGAAATCGCGGCTACACGCTGGCCGAGCCGGGGATGCGCCGGCGACATCGCAAGCCACGTGCCTGACGGTCGTCGATGATCAGTAACGGGACGATCGCTTTCGACAACGTCGAACTCCCGCGCTATCTCGCAAAGCCGAGCGGACGTGACGAACCTCTCCCAGCGTTGATCATGTGTCATTCGTTCCCCTTCGGACCGATCGATGCCCGACATTCTGCGAACACGTTTCCTGAACTGATCGATCGCATGGCGAACGAACTCGGATTTGCTGCCATGAGTTTCACATTTCGCGGATGCGGCGAGAGTTCGGGTGACTTCTCGCTGCAAGGTTGGGTCGACGACCTGCGCGCTGCAATCGATCACATGATCGAACACACTCAGCCGACAGGCCTATGGCTCGTCGGATCGAATACCGGCGGGTCTCTTGCTATCTGTGTCGCAGCCGATGACCCACGAGTCAAAGGCTGTGCGCTCCTGGGAGTTCGTGCGGATTTCGACGACTGGGCTGCTCAGCCGCGTCGGTTCCTCGAGCACTGCAGGTCGGTCGGCGCAGTCCGCACTCCGCGATTCCCTGTCGACTTCGACGAGTGGACTCGCGAATTGCGTCGTTTTCGTCCGGTGAATGCAGCTGGTCGCTTCGCTCCTCGACCGCTCCTTCTCTTGCACGGTGACGACGACGAGAGCGTTCCGCCCTCGGATACTCGACAACTTGCCGAAGCACACGGGAGCGCTGAAATGCGTGTCATCGATGGGGCCGGACATCGATTGCGTCACGACCCGAGAGCGATTGCCGTCTTGTTCGGCTGGCTCGATCGCCAGCGCCTCAGTGACGACTGAGGAACTGTTCGTCGTCGACTCGAAAACGATTCACCCACCGAAGATCGCTGATCGGCAGCCTTTCGTCAAACGATCGATTCGCTGATGCGGAAATGCTCGATCATTCTGGCGAGCCCTTCACGTAGTGAAATTTTCGGCTCCCAGCCGAGTTCACTCTTGGCGACTGCGATATCCGGACAACGTTGAGCCGGATCCCCTTCGCGTTCTGGCGGAAGAGGGAGGAAAAGGATCTCACTCGAGGAGCCCGTGAGCTCGATCACCTCTCGCGCGAGATCCAGCATGGTGAACTCGTCCGGGTTGCCGATATTGGTCGGTGAGGTCCGGTTCGAGTCGAGCAGTGCCACGAGCCCGCGCACTTCATCGGACACGTGGCAGAAGCTTCGAGTCTGGTGACCATCGCCGAAAACCGTGATCTCCTCATTGAGCAGAGCCTGAACGACGAAGGTGTTCACGACTCGACCATCGAGCGGGCGCATTCGCTCGCCGTAGGTGTTGAAGATGCGGGCGATGCGCACATCGACTTCGCGACTGCGGTGATAGGCCATTGTCAGGGCTTCGCTGAAGCGCTTCGCTTCGTCGTAGCAGCTGCGCGGTCCGACGGACGACACGTTGCCCCAATACGTCTCGGGTTGCGGATGGACGAGGGGGTCGCCGTAGACCTCGCTCGTCGAGGCGAGGAAGAAACGAGCGCCATCTCGAAGTGCGAGATCGAGGAGATTGCGGGTACCGGTACTGCCGACAGCGAGGATCTCGAGAGGCATCGTCGCGAAATCACTCGGCGATGCGGGACTCGCGAGATCGAGCACCGCATCGAAATGGTCGCTCGACGGCACCCAGTCCGAAAGCGGCTGGGTGATGTCGGCTTCCAAGAAGGAGAACGATCGGTGATCGATGAGATGTTCGATGTTCTGAGCCCGACCGGTCGACAGATTGTCGACGCAGACGACTGAGTCGCCGCGTGCCACAAGCACATCGCTGAGGTGAGATCCGATGAATCCTGCTCCGCCCGCAAGAAGTATCCGCATCGTCAGCGACCGATTCCTTCGTAGTCGAAGCCGAC
>JBIIKC010000174.1:0-3875 GCA_044233375.1 Ilumatobacteraceae bacterium | reverse complement strand
GGAGGTGAGCCGAAGCTGAATCTGTGGCGAGCGGCAACGGACAACGACGGCTTCAAATTGATGCCCGACCTGGCCGAACGTATCGGTGTCGGAGGTCGTGCTTTGTGGTCATGGAAATCACTCGGCGTGTCGAGCGATGATCCGGAATCACTCGTTCAGCACGACCATCGCAACTATCGCGACACGACGGGCGGAACCGTTCATGAACACGAAGTACGCATTCCGGACGCACTCGTCGATCTCCCTCGTGTCGGCGTCACCTTCGAATTGCCCGAAGGCTTCGATCGTCTGAGGTGGTACGGGCGCGGACCTCTCGAAAACATGCCGGACAGAAATGCGGGCGCTCTCCTCGGCATCTGGGAAGCCGCCCCCGACGAACTTCCATACGTTGTGCCCCAGGAGTTCGGCCTTCGCACCGACTGCCGTTGGATGGAGATCATCAGGTCGTCGGATGGAACAACCTTGCGGATCGAATCATTGAATCCGGCCGGTCTGCACATGTCCGCCGTGCATCATCGTGATGAGGATCTCTTTGCTGCCGCCGATGTCACGCAACTCGTTCGTCGTGCAGGTCTCGTCGTGCACATCGACGTGGCGCATCGGGGTGTCGGCACAGCGAGTTGCGGGCCGGATGTGGATGATGCACATCGGCTTCGAGCAGGCGACCACTCGTTCGCCTATCGGTTGTCTCTACACACCTGAAAGATTCATTCCTTGGGCTCGCCTGCTCGACGTACTCGCAGCTTGCGATCCTCAGCGGTGAGACACCGTCCGGATTCGAGATCGAACGTCCATCCATGCAAGGTGCAGGTCAACACGTGTCCTTCGACGTGTCCGAACACCGACAAATCGGCTCGGCGATGTGGGCAGTAGCGCTCCATGACGTACTCGCCGAGTTCGATCTCTTCACTCGGTGTCGGCGGAGAGATCTTCTCCCGTGCTTCTTCCTCGGTGCGTTGCATGCGCTCGACCGACAACGACTTGAAGAAGTTGTAGAGGTACTCGTTGTAGGGTCCGCGCCGCCATGCTCGGAATCGACACGACAGGAACAACTTGTCGCTCCAGTCCACTGCGTGTTGGGCAACGACCGTCTCGACGAGTCTTCGGTCGATCTCGAATCGGAACCCGTAGTCCTCATCGGCGTAGGCGCGAACTTGTCCGTTCGGGAAGTCGATGAGAATGTCGAGATCACCTGCCCGGAGAAGGCATGCAGCACCAACTCCTTGGCGCAGGGTCGGTGCCATCGCAAGCAGGGGCTCCCACCAGAACTTCACGGTCTGCAGCAGATCCGGTGTGGGTTCGGCCCATTGCGACTTCATGTCATCGAGCCAAGGCAGATAATCGGCCTGGTACGACTCGAGGTAGGCACGCTTGTCCGAAAAGATCGAACGAACGGCGTCGTCGTCGAAAGGGTGCTCGACGTCGACGTGTGTGACTCCGTCTTCATCGGTCGACAATTGCATCGACGTACCGGGAACGTTCATGACTCCTCGACGCCCGATCGCTTCGAGCCTCGTGATGAAGTCACGTTGATCGGGGAAGATCGAAATCTCGTCACCGTCGATCACGTTGAACTGGAACAGGTCCGGGTCGAGGAAACACGGCGGACCAGCCGAGGGCACGACGTAAGCAGCATTCAGAGTCTCCACGTATCGCAGGGCACGAGAGAACTGGCTGTCGACCTTCGACTTGGTGAGTTCACGCAAAGTCTCGAGTGGTTCGTCGTAAACCATCGGATACCAGATCGCTCCCGAAAATTGCAGCCAGTGGAGATCGACGGGTCCGTGTGAACCGAGGGCACCGAGATCATGGGTGCGACAGTCGTTCTGGTCGACGAGTCGATGAACGCCGTCACTGATCACGATCGCCGAATCACCCGCTGGACCGTCGGTGATCGAGGTCTCGACATGAATGGCAACGGTGAGACCGTCGCCGAGATCCATCTCTTGTCCGTTCACTGTCTGGATGAACTCGGAAAAACCGAGAGATTCGAGACGGTTCCGCAGTTCGTGAGTGGGATAGCCCGGAAGGATGATGGGCGTGTGACGGGGGATGTTCGCCATCAGCCACTCTTGGTCGAGGTGGTCTCCGTGCAGATGGGAGATGTACAGATACGAGGGATGTCGAATGCGCTCCAGGAGGGCAGTTGGCAGCCGGTCGTTACGAGGAAAGACGAACCAGGAACCGAAGAACGCCGGATTGAACCACGGGTCGCACAGGATCGAACCTTGACGGGTTTCGACGAAGATGCCTGCATGGCCGATGGATGTGGCCCGCATGGACTCGATTCTCACGTGAACAAGGTACTTCAGTCAGGGAGCATCGTCAGATGGACCTTGGTCATGGAGGCTGGACGTTGGTCACGGAATGGGAGGGTCCTTGTACGTCACACCTGCACGTGAAACGTTGTCGGTCCACTTCGTTCCGTCCCAGTAGCGGTACTCGTAGCGTCGTGACGGATCTGGATACCAGTCGGCGGGGACTGCGGGGGACGCCTGAGTGGGAGCGCTCTGCGGCGCTGCGACCTGTGCGGTCTGGACGGAAGCCCAGCCGGTGGAAGTATCGGCGTTCGACGCAGTGGAAGTCGACGACATGGTCGGTCTTGCCGACTGTGGACGAGACACGTATGCGATGAGTTCGGTGCCCGTGGAGACGATGTTGACCACGTTCCAGCCTTGAGTCGACAGAGTCGTGAGCTGCGTTGCGAGATCAGCGTGCTCGGCCGAGGACACTTTGAGCGACATGTACTCGTGCATGGCTGAAGTGTATCGGTGGTCATTCACCAGGGGTATTCGTGCCATCGGTGGAAACGAGACCGCGGGCACGAGCCTGAGAGGACTCTCCGTCGAAGATGACAGTGCCATCACGCAGTGCGATCGTGCGGTCCGTGGAATCGACGAACGCAAGTTCATGTGTGGCAACGATGAGCGTCGATCCGATCCGATGGCTCTCGTCGAGCAATTCGAGAAGAGTTTCGCGTCCTTCGGCATCGAGACCGACGAATGGCTCATCGACGAGGAGCAGGTCGAATGGGCGGATCAGTCCGAGAGCAATCGCCGCTTTCTGACGAAGACCTCGACTGAATCGGGCAGGTAGCTCGTCGGCTCGGTCGAAGAGCCCGAGTCGCCCGAGAAGGTCGGATGCACGTTGTTCCCATCGCTTCGTTCCATGCAATCGGGCAACGTATTCGAGGTGTTCCCACACGGACAGGTCGTCGTAGAAGGTCGGCGTGTCTGCGAGAAAACTGAAACGTCGACGAGCCTCGATCTCATTCGGTGACGAACCGAACAGCGAGATCTGTCCATGGTCCGCATCGAGAAGGCCGGCTGCGATTCTCAGGAAGGTCGTTTTGCCGGATCCGTTGTGTCCGATGAGAGCGACACGTTCGCCTGCCCCAATGGAGAGCGTGAGGGGGTACAGCGCTGGTCCGTCTCCATAGTCCTTGGATACCTCGACTGCTCGCAGAGCGGGCTGATCGGTCATGAGTGTCCCTTCTGAAGAGAGCCGCGACTTTCGCTGATCGCCTGATCGAGAGACCGACGAATGTCATCTCGTTTGAGAATCCAGGCCGCAACCAGTGCGGTACCGAGAACGACAGCAATCGCCGTGCGCAGAGCTGCTGCCTCTGCTCCACCTGTGGTGCGTTCGAGAGACGCGAAGACGAAAGGAAGACTTCCAGCGATCGACAATGCGACGGGCCACAGTGACTTCACGATGCTGACTGTGCCGGCAACTTCAGGTGGCATCGTGTTCTGGCTGACGGTCGTCGCTGTCGGATCGGGGGCACCGGAAACGATGTTGACCGCGGCACCGGCGAATGCAGCCATCATGGCGCTGAGCGAGCCGATGATCGCGACGAGCCACATGTCTCGTTC
>JBIIKC010000173.1:0-3880 GCA_044233375.1 Ilumatobacteraceae bacterium | reverse complement strand
ATCTTTCCCTCCTCCATGGTGAGGCCGAGCTTGGGCATGAGGAATTCAGTGGACATCGGTGGATCACACCTTCTCCGCGCATGCGGTTCGAGAGACAGTGGATGGAGAAACTGAGTCGTGAAGCGTTCTGTCGAGCGAAACGAACGCGCCATGGCGCGCAGCGCGGTCGAGAGCTGCCGGAACGTCGATCAAACGAGGACCAGCGAATTGGACTCGTACCGAGACCGATCCGGCGCTGGACACGATACGGTCCCGCTCTCCGTCGAAAGCCAACATGCATCGACCGTGCACAACGAGCTCTTCGCCATCGGAGAGGAGTTGTGCCCGTTCGAAACGAAGAGATGAGAAGGTTCCGGGACTCAAGGGAACGCGAACCTGTGACGCTCCCCGTCCGAGATGCACGGTGACACCGCCAGCCTCCCAGCGACCTATCGGAAGAATACGACCGGCGATACTCGACAGTCCGGTACTCGATGGGGTGGCGATGGCTGCAACGATCATCGAAATGGTTCGAGCGTCGTTGATCGCACGGGCACCGACGAAGTCACCTTGGACGACCGCAAGATCGACGAGGGCCAGATCGTCGAACTTCTCACCTCCGTCGTCGATGCGAACGGAGAGGCATTTGGACCGACGGGCCACATCCTCGAGAGAAACTCGACCGGTTGCAATCAGGGCTGCAGCCGTTCCGGCGCTCGTTCCATCGATGGCGGTGGGGTACACGTTGTTGGTTCCCGTCGAGATTGCGATCAAGGGAGCGTCGGTCCACCCGGTCGCCACGTCGCGGCAGGTGCCATCACCCCCGAGGGAGATCACGACTGCTGCTCCCATGTCGCGGGCCAATTTCGCTGAACGAATGGTGTCGAGTCGGGTGCCCTCCTGCGGTCCATCGATGAAGGCGACTCTCGAGCCGAAACCTTCGGCAGCTCGAAGACCAAGACCGCTGCGATCGGACATCAGCAGAACCGTGTCAACCCCTGTTTCGAGAGCAGCAGAAATGCTGCGGCGGACGATTCCGATCTTGGAGGAGTCCGACGTGGGAGTCGACTCCGAAACGAGACGACGCATGTCCTTTCCGGCGCGAGGATTGGCCAGAATGGCAATCGAGCGGGTCGATGAAGTCATGTTCCGACGATGCGCCGTTGGAGGATCGCCCGAACGTCGTCAGCGATCCGTACGGCATCAGGAATGTAGTGCTTCTCCAGAGCGGGACTGAACGGCACTGGCGAGAACGGCGCGCCGACTCGGGAAACGGGGGCGTCGAGATAATCGAATGCGCTCTCTTGGATCTGGGAAGCGATCTCGGCTCCGAGGCCTCCGAATTGCACGGCTTCGTGGACGACCACTGCGCGGTTGGTCTTCTTCACCGATTCGACAACGGTGTCGATGTCCAGTGGTTGGAGGGTCCGCGGGTCGATGACTTCACAGTCGATACCCTCCTTGGCAAGAGTCTCGGCCGCGCTCAAGGCCTCGTTCGCCATTCGGGCATAGGCAACGATCGTGACATCAGAACCATGTCGGAGCACATTGGCGACGCCGAGGGGGATCGAATACGCCTCTTCGGGTACGGGCGCGGCCATGCCGAGAAGGCGCTTGTGTTTGATCATCACCGTGGGGTTGTTCTCGCGGATGCACGAGATCATCAGGCCCTTCATGTCGTAGGGATTGGACGGGAAAACCACTTTCAGCCCGGGGATGTGGCAGAGCAGTGCCTCCAGTGACTGACTGTGCTGGGCTGCAGCGGACAAGCCTCCGCCGCCGGCGGTGGTGATGGTGAGAGGGAGAGAGACTTCGCCTCCGAACATGTA
Source organism: Ilumatobacteraceae bacterium (assembly GCA_044233375.1). GTDB lineage: Bacteria > Actinomycetota > Acidimicrobiia > Acidimicrobiales > Ilumatobacteraceae > Casp-actino8. Next base: position 2,072 of record JBIIKC010000173.1, on the reverse strand, counting down.
TTTCAACTTGGCGGCCTGGTTGACGATCTGGTCCAGGGCGACGCACATGAAGTCCATGAACATCAAATCGACGATGGGGCGAAGTCCAGTGACGGATGCTCCGACCCCGAGGCCGATGATCGCCTGTTCACTGATCGGCGTGTCGACCACTCGCTTTTCGCCGAACTGCGACTGCAATCCGCCGAAGCTTCCGAAGACTCCGCCGAAGGCTCCGATGTCTTCTCCTGCACAGAAGACATCGGGATCAGCCTCCATCGACTGGCGTACCGCCTCGTTGAAGGCCATTACATAGGAGAGTTTCCTTGCGTCACTCATGTCCAGGTCACGCCCCTTTGGTGTAGACGTCGACCAACACTTGGTCGGAACTCGGATACGGGCTGTCTTCTGCGAAGGCGATTGCAGCCGCAATGTCTTCGCGCAATGCCGCCCAGATTCGATCGAAGTCGGATTGGTTCGCGACTCCATTGTCGATCATGCGACGTTCGAGTCCGGTGATCGGATCGCGTTCCTTCCAACGAGCAACCTCTTCGTCCGGCCGATATTTGAGGCCGAGGTTCTGGACACCATGGTGGTTGTAGAACCTGTAGGTCTTCGCTTCGATCAGTGAAGGTCCTCCACCTTGGCGCGCTCGCTGCACAGCCTCGAGCGTTGCCTCATGAACGGCGATGACGTCCATGCCATCGACGATTGCACCGGGCATTCCGTATCCGGAAGCTCGGTCGACGATGTCCGTGATTGCCATCGTTTTGTCCCGAGGTGTGAATTCTCCGTACTCGTTGTTTTCGCATGCGAAGACGATCGGCAACTTGAGAGCACACGCCATGTTTGCGGCTTCGTGGAACGCACCGATGTTGGTGGCCCCATCTCCGAAGAACGAAACAGCAACTTGACCCCGACCGCGGTACTTGTTGGCGAATGCGGCGCCGACTGCGATGGGGGATCCAGCTCCTACGATGCCGTTGGCTCCGAGCATGCCGAGCGATGTGTCGCTGATGTGCATGGATCCACCCTTGCCCTTGCAGTAACCGGTGGACTTGCCCATCAACTCGGCCATCATCTTGTTGAAGTTGCCGCCTTTGGCCACGAGGTGACCGTGACCTCGGTGGGTCGAGGTGATGTGGTCATCGTCGTTGAGAGCTCCGCAAACACCGGCGGCCACAGCCTCTTCACCGACGTAGAGATGAAGGAAACCAGGAAGCTTGTTCGACTCGGCGAGTCGTCCGGCCGCCTCTTCGAACAGACGGATACGCACCATGCGCCTGTGCAAGTCGAACTGTTTCTCCGTCGAGATTTCCATGTCACTCGTACCTTTCTCTCTCACTTCGCCCGACGAGCCCAAACGAGGGAGCGCCGAAGCAATTCGTAATACGCCGGCTTCTCCCACGAACACCTCTCGATGCGCGGGTAGTAGTCGAGGACTGGCACCATGTCGTAGTGCCCTCGGCAATGACCGAGCGTGTTGTAGAGGATCGCACCCGCTCCGAGTTCGCGCAGGTACATCACGAGGTGCACCGGATCACAGGTGCTCCAGTCGTTTTCGACGAACCCGGTCGCATCGCCTTGCCACGTGGTGTGCAACAGGGGAGTGAGCGCTGAACGGTCGTGGTACTCGCTGAGGTACAACTCGTCATCGGTTTCGAATGGCTCGATACCGGAAACCAACCAGTGATCGGGATCGCTCACCTCGACCCGATACGGCTGGATCGGGGGATGGGCCACGAACTGGCTTCCCAGCGTCTCGGCCCAGATGGGAAAGATGCGAGGTGAGTCGACGCCATTGGGCCCCCCGAGAACCAGCGCTGCATTCGTTCCGTGGAGTGCAATCCATCGACCGCCATTTTCGACCCATGAGCGGATCGACCTCTGAGCAGACTCCGATGGCCGCACGTCGCACGTGTACGAGACGAGAATCGATGCCGACTCGATCCCCATGGTGTCTTCGTAATCGGGCTGCACTCTCACGCGGAACTCGTCGTGTTCGGCGAGCAATCCGAGCAACTCGCGGCGAGCAAAGTCGATGTCGTGGTACTTCCCTCCGGCCACCAGCGTGACATCGATGCGACGACCTCCGG
>JBIIKC010000172.1:0-3886 GCA_044233375.1 Ilumatobacteraceae bacterium | reverse complement strand
GTGGCTCGATCCCGTTCAGGGCGGCTCGCCGCTCACAACGACGGCAGTGCAGGATCTTTCTGCTTCCGAGGACGAACTCACACGCCGATACGCCAAGATCTTCGAGGCACGAATTGCCTCGTGGTGGTTGCCATTTCGTTCCCAGTGAGCGAGGATTCGATCATCAATTCGTGGTCGGTCCGGGGGGCTCGACCGAAGGGGGAGTAGGACCCATGACTGACATTCTCGAGAACAACAAGCCGTGGTTTCTGAGCGGCAACTACGGACCGGTCGGCGACGAGATCACGAGTTTCGACTTGGACGTCACGGGTGCGATTCCGGCCTCACTGAACGGGACCTATGTTCGCAACGGCTCGAATCCAAAGGAAGGTTCAACCGGACACTGGTTCTTCGGTGATGGCATGGTGCACGGTGTTCGGCTCGAGGGTGGTCGTGCCACGTGGTATCGCAACAGGTACGTCAAGACCACGAAGTTGGCCAAGGGCCTCGATGCCATGGACCTCGAATGCATCCTCGACCCGACCGCCAGCGCCGCGAACACCCACGTGCTTGCTCACGCAGGTCGTATCTGGGCGCTCGAGGAGGGTCATCTTCCCTTCGAGCTCTCCCCGGAGTTGGAGACAATCGGGAGCGATGACTTCGGCGGAAAGCTGAAGACTGCATTCACGGCTCATCCGAAACTGTGTCCGGAAACCAACGAACTGCATTTCTTCGGCTACGGACCCATGCCTCCGCACGTGACCTACCACGTTCTCGATGCGAAGGGCGATCTCGTTCATACGGCACCAATCACAACCCCGAAGGGCACGATGATGCACGATTTCATGATCACTCGGGATCATGCGATCTTCATGGACTTGCCGGTGGTCTTCAACATGGATGCCATGGCCGAGGGTCAGCCGCCAATTGCATGGGACGACGATTACGGCGCCCGCATCGGCATCCTCCCGAGATGTGGCGGAGATGCCGATGTGAAGTGGTTCGAGATCGAACCCTGCTACGTGTTTCATCCTCTCAACGCATTCGTCGACGGCGACAAGGTCGTCTGTGATGTCGGTCGACACGCTTCGATGTGGCGTGGATCGATGGAGAACTTCGAACCCTCGTACCTGTATCGCTGGACGTTCGACATGAAGACCGGTGCGGTCACCGAGACGCAGATGGACGATTGGGCTCATGCGTTCCCGCGCGTCGACGATCGCGTCGTGGGCCTCGAGCATCGTTACGGGTGGGTTGCAGGACCTCGGGCCGGCGCCACTGGCGCCATGAGCGACCCGGGTGTCGTCGCTCGATACGACATGTCCGATGGTTCAAAGGTCGTTCACGACTTCGGTATGCACTCTCATCCAGGGGAGTTCGTCTTCGTTCAGGATTCGGCAGATTCGGGCGAATGTGACGGATATGCGATGGGCTTCGTCTACGACGACTCGACCGATTCCACCGATCTCGTCATTCTGGATGCCAGCGATCCGAGCAAGGCGCCGGTCGCACGCGTTCATCTGCCTCGACGAGTTCCATTCGGATTCCACGGAAGTTGGATCGACGATTCGGTGATGGGCTAGCACTCGGCGCATGGGCGGGAATGTCCCATGAATCTGGCGAACGTTCCCTTCGGTCGGCAGCCTCGTTCATGTGCGGGTGACGACGGGTTGGCAGAGCTTCTGGTTCGGTCGCAGATCATCGATCTCACGCACCGGTACACGTGGGCGATCGATACCCGTACCTGGTCGGACCTCGACGAGGTCTTCACTGTCGATGCCACCGCTCTTCTCCCGACGCCTCTCGAATCGCGCGACGCGATCAAGAGGCGAGTGCAGCGTGTTCTCGATCCTCTGGATGCCAGTCAGCACATCGTCACGAATCACCAAGTGGTGGTCGAGGGTGAGCGGGCTTCGTGCCGGTGCCAACTCCAGGCTCAGCACGTTCGGACCGGACCTTCGGGACCCGAGCAGTATCTCGTTGGCGGGTATTACGCGGATCAGTTGGTTCGTACTCCAGACGGCTGGAGGATCGTGCACCGCGAATTGAAGATCACGTGGACTGACGGCGATCCTTCGGTCGTCCGCCCGGATCGCGTGAAGTGAGAGAGATGGCTGCCATGCGCCAACCGGTGTCAATAGAGGACTACGTGGCAATCCAGCGACTTGTCAATCGCTACGTCGATGCGGTGATTCATCGCAACGGTGTTCAGTGGACGAGTTGTTGGGATGAGCATGCTGTGTGGGACCTGGGGGGCGGACATCTCGTCGAGGGACGCGATGCGATTTCCGGCCTCTGGTACCGGGCGATGGCGGGAATGACGGCAGTTGTCCAACATGTGCACAACGGTGATGCGTGGTACGACGGTGACGATCGCAGCGGGGCGGAGGGTAGGTGGGCGGTCAGTGAGCGCTTCTCCACCTCGAACGGTGATCGTGGACTGCTCCTTGCGCACTACGACGATTGCTATCGAAAGACTGAGGATGGCTGGCTGTTCTCACGTCGGCTGTTGCAGGTCCACTATCGCGGTGCGCCGGATCTGAGTGGTGAATTCACGAATACGCGAGCAGGTCTCGAAGCCCGCGGCCTCGTCGTCGACATTTGAGTGACGACAGTGCCCTTCCCGGAGTCGCCGGGTCTCGATTTTCGCGGTCGATCTTCTAGCGTCGAGCCATGCCCGCATTCGCGTCCGAACTGGCCCGTGACCGTCCCGATGAAATCGCGATTCGCGATGCAAATCGCACCCTGACCTGGGCCGAGGTCGGAGACGTTCTGAACCGAGTCGCGAACAACGCTCTACGAGTCGACCTCGGAACCCACCGAAGGGTGGCGGTCTTCGCTGAAAACGCTGCGGAAACAGCACTCGCTCACCTCGGTTGCCTGCTCGGGGGTGCTTCGACTGTGCCGGTCAACTTTCATCTCACTGCTGAAGAGACCGCCTACATATTGGATGATTCCGACGCACGGTTGCTCTTTGCGGGTCCGGACACGTTCGAGCGCGCCGTTGAAGCAGTCGAAATCGCCGGACGGAATGGCGCGACCATCGACATCGTGGCTTGGGGAAGCATGCGCGACAACCTGCCGGGTATCCGACGTTGGGACGACTGGCTTGCGGGCGGTGACCCTTCCGATCCGCCGACCGACACCCGACCCCGCGCCAATCTCTTGTACACGTCCGGCACGACGGGCCGACCCAAGGGAACAGAACTGCCGCCGACGATGTTCGCTGGTGGCGCAACGATCGCCGAGCATCTCGAGGCCATGAAGTCGAATCGATTCGCAGCATGACCGGAATGCGCTTGCTGGTGTGCGGAGTGCCCATGGTGATTCTGGCTCGGTTCGATGCCGAGGGGACTCTGCGAGCCATCCACGAGTACCGCACCGAGTCTGCTGTGATGGTCCCGACACACTTCGTCCGTCTCCTTGCGCTGTCCGAATCGATCAAGGATCGATACGACGTATCGTCGATGAAGCTTGTCGCCCATACCGGAGCCTCGTGCCCTGTGGACGTGAAACGAGCCATGATCGATTGGTGGGGTCCGATCTTCACCGATGCCTATGGCGCGACCGAGGTTGGTACCACCTGTCAGATCACGAGTCAGGAATGGCTCGACCACCCAGGTTCCGTTGGTCGACCAATTCCGCCTTTCTCGGTGCGGGTGCTCGACGACGAGAATCACGACGTTCCTGCGGGCACAGAGGGGCGACTGTTCTTCGTCGACTCCACGGGGCGCGGCGTCATCTACCCGAACGACCCTGACAAGACCCGTGCTGCGAACATCGAGCCTGGAGTGTTCACACTCGGTGAAATCGGCTACGTCGACGATGAGGGCTACGTGTACATCACGGATCGATTCAGCGACATGGTGGTCTCCGGAGGAGTCAACATCTATCCGGCCGAAGCCGA
>JBIIKC010000170.1:0-3904 GCA_044233375.1 Ilumatobacteraceae bacterium | reverse complement strand
GCGTGTGATCGTGTCCAACACCTCGGATCGGAGAACGACATCAGTTCGGGAATTGCCAGCAGTTCGCCGTCGACCCGCCGAGCGGGCCAATGCCGCAGTTCCGAGAGCTGCAACCGCTAGAACCGTGATTTCGCCGAGAGTGTCCATTCCTCTGAAGTCGACGAGAATCACGTTCACGACGTTCGATCCATGAGCATCCGGAACCGAGCGCTCGAGCATCTCCTCGGACACCGAAACGGCAGGAACTGACTCTCGGGCCTCGGCGGCAACGAGGGCAAAGATGAAGATCCCGGCACCGACAGCCGCTGATATCAGCAGGCGGAACGATGGCATCATCGATCGCCGTGTCGGAGACCGCTGACCGGAGTCGAAATCTTGCGGAAGAACTCGGAGCACGAGAACGAAAAGGACTGTCGCCAGAGTTTCGATGGCGAACTGAGTGAGTGCAAGGTCTGGGGCTCCGTTGAGGACATACAGTCCCGCCATGCCATAGCCGACTGCTCCGAGCAGGAGTGCTGCGGAGATTCGTCGCTTCACTCTCGTCGCGCCGATTGCTGCGATCACGATGAACGACAGCGGCGCCAATTGCGTCGGCGAGTCGATCCAGTCAGGAAAGTTGTCGAAGGAACTGACAGCTGGAATTGCCATTCCCACCGTCGCAACTCCCATGATGACCAGGACGTACATCGGAAGAGAGCCACTCTGGACGACGTGGGTCGTCCGTTTCGCGAACCGCAACACTGCAGCAACGATCCACCAGAAGGTCGAATCACCCGACGGGAGAGGCTCGAAGACGTCGTGGACTCGTTTCTGCAGACGAGCCACGGACGTGCGACAGATGGCCAAAAGACATCCGACTGCAATCACTCCTGCTGAGACGAAAAGAGCTGTGTTGAGTCCCGCCCACAACTCGACGTCCTTGGGTGTCGACGAGGGATGGAGTGCCTGTGTCGCTGCTCTCGCCAGTGAATCGATCACCTGCGGCACGACACCAATGGCGAGGGCGAGCACGCCGAGAAGAATCGCAGGTGCCGACAGCGACATTCGCGGAGGGTCAGCGGACGCAATCGCATCACCACCCTCGTGGGATGTCAGGCGACCGAAGACACCGAGAACGAAGCGCGCCGAGTACGCAAATGTCAGCACCGAGCCAAGAGCAATGACGACTGTCTGGGTCTGCGCACCTGCAAAGGATCCGTCGATGGTCCCCGCCAAGATTTTCTCCTTGGCGATGAATCCGAGCGCTGGGGGTACTCCTGCCATCGATGCTGCCGCAAGGACGGTCGTGACTTCGATGGCTCGCCAACCTGGACCAAGCCTTGTCAGCCTTCGCACGTCGCGCGTGCCCGCCTGATGATCGACAATCCCGACGACCATGAACAGGGCGGCCTTGAAGATTCCATGTGCGAGCAGCAGGACGATCCCTGCTTGTGCCATCGAATAGTGACCTGTCCCGACGACGATCATCATCAAGCCCAATTGGCTCACGGTTCCATGCGCCAACAAGAGTTTGAGATCGACTTGGCGGAGAGCTCGCCATCCCCCGAAAACCATCGTGATCGATCCGACAGCGAACACGATGGGCCTCCACACCGATACATCGGCGAGAGCAGGTGCAAGACGCGCCACCAGGTAGACGCCAGCTTTGACCATCGTCGCTGCGTGGAGATACGTGCTGATCGGCGTCGGTGCCACCATTGCACCGGGGAGCCAAGTCGAGAAGGGAAACTGCGCAGATTTCGTGAATGCTCCGATGAGGATCAATACGACCGCCACCCAACTCACTGAGCCGACCGGAATGCTGGTCACGATCTCGCTTATTCGGTACGTGCCGAGTTGTCCGCCGAGGAGCGCAAGTCCGGCGAGAAGTACGAGACCACCAGAACCTGTGATCAGGATTGCCGACGTAGCAGCATCTCTGGCGCGGGGATTCCGGTCGTCGTTACCGATGAGCAGATACGACGTCACTGAAGTCAGTTCCCAGAACACGAACAACGTGAGAAGGTGATCGGAGACGACCAAACCAGTCATCGATCCAGCGAAAAGCGTGAGGAGTCCGGACAGGCGACCAAGCGCTGGTTTGGACGCCGAAAAGTATCTGTACGAGTAGGCGCACACCAGAATTCCGATGCCAGCGACGAGTAGCAGCATCACGAGGCTCAATGCGTCCACCCGGAGGTCGATCGTCAGACCGAGTCGCGGAATCCAGTCGTACGACCACGAGTGGACATCTCCATCGATGATCGACGAAGCATTGGATCCGATCCAGATGAGACTGGCGAGCGGAGCAAGAGCGGCGACCAGGAATCCCCGACGGTCGATGCGATCACCGAGCAGAACGAGAAGTGCTCCAAGAACGGCGTGTGTGATCAGGATCGCGGTCATGTCATGGTTCCATTGCCGACCAGACTTCCCGGCGCACCTCGATTGGGGGTCAGACTACTTCCCACTGCTTTGTTTGCGCAGACCGCGTCTGCTGACTCGGACCATCGACGCACAGCTGGTCACGCAGGCTGCATCGAATCAACCTGCGCAATCGGTGCAGATCACATCCTGTGGAGAATCACCCGCAAGAAATGCCCGCAACCAGTCGATGAAACGCGTGCCATCGAGAGTTTGGGTGTACAAGTTCGGTTTCTGCAGAATCGTGTGATCCGAACCGGGGTCGATCCAGGTCGACACAGTCGCCCCGGTTGCTTCGACACGCTGTTCATTGGTCCTCATCACCGTGACCAGATCGTCCGTGGAGACCCCAGCCAGCGCTGCGTATCCAGCAAGGACGCTGTCGAACGCGTAGTCATGGCGAGCAAAGGCAATGGACGGGTTGCGAGCTGCCGCAATCTCGAACGTCCAAGATGGAGTCACCATGTCGTAGGTCGCTCCTGCGAATTCCGGCCAATCCGGGACTGCGCTGAGAACGTCCCAGTTCGACGACACGAGACCCATGGCGTCGGGGATGGCGCCCGAACCATCGGCAATCACCTTGATCCCAGTGTTCGGAAGAAGATCTGCTGCCAGGCCCGCATAGATCGCAGAAGGGAACGACCCCGCACTCACGCCGGCTACCACGAGCTCTTCGACATCAGGAAACAGTTCGGCCAGAGCATTCAGGGCAGTCGAGCCATTGACGAACCCTTTGTGCTCGACCACCACGCCGTTGCCGTAATCCTTCGTGATGTTGCCGGCGTGCACATCCCCGGTGCAATACGGAACGAAGACCATCGAGTAATCGGCAAGCGGGTTCTCGGGATTGTCGAGGTCGAAAAGACCATTGGCTTCACTGAACCCATTCTCGTAGCCGATCGCCTCTTTGAACTGTCCACCGCCGGGTGCACACGTCTCCGCACTGAAACATGCTCCTCCGCCGTCGAGGAAGAAGACCACCTTGTTGGGGTTCGCCTCGCGCACGAAGTACGCCCAAGGTGCGCCATCAGCACACATGCAATCGGCAGGGGCTTCGATGCGTTCCCATTGATCTGCGAAGGTCGTTGTCGTGTTCGACTGAGAACCCGAATCAGCATTGTCTGTCGATGAACTCTCCGTCGACGAGATGCTCGTTTCGACACCCGAGTCACTCTGGGTCGATGATCCATTGCCACACGCAGCCAGGATCAGTGCAGCTCCGACGATCGGGGCCAATCGCCGCGCGCGCCTCTGGTTCTTGTGCAAGTTCGACACGTCGGTATCCATTCTTCTCATTCGTTCGTTTCGGCAACCGACCATGTGCGGCGCAGTTCTCTCACGACTGTAGGCAATCCGCCTCATCTGTTCGAAGATCCCCTTCGAGCTTCTTGGCAGACTTGAAGCATGACGGATCTGCTGTATTTGCGCGATGCCCACCAGAAGTCTTTCACCGCCCGCGTCATTGCGGTCGAGGACTTGGCGGTTGTTCTCGATGGCACCC
>JBIIKC010000334.1:0-3920 GCA_044233375.1 Ilumatobacteraceae bacterium | reverse complement strand
CGGTGGAGTTGGGTAAGCCGATCGCGATGGACGAGGGTTTGCGTTTCGCTATTCGTGAGGGTGGCCGGACCGTGGGCGCGGGTCGCGTCACCAAAATCCTCAAGTGATTTCGAAGATTCAACGAACCGGAGACTGATATGCCCAGGAACGACAAAAGGGTGAAGATCACCCTCGAGTGCACAGAGTGCAAGCGACGCAACTACATCACGATGAAGAGCAAGATCAATGATCGTGAGCGGCTGGAGATGAAGAAGTACTGCAGCCACGACCGCAAGCACACGAATCACAAGGAGACTCGCTAGGGAAGCCGGCGACTGAGGGCAGTAGCTCAGCTGGTAGAGCATCGGTCTCCAAAACCGACGGTCGGGGGTTCGAATCCCTCCTGCCCTGCTCAGCGCCTTTTTCACGAGTAGGTCTCATGAAGACGACATCCGCTCACCACCCTGCTCGTGCAGGGGAGCGGCGAACACAACGAACAGACGGGTAAACGCCATGGCGATGGAACTGAATCGAGAGCAGAAGCGCCATCTGAAGAAGATGGGTCAGCTCGATGAGCAGGGGAATCCTGCCCGTCAGCCGCGTGTCCCCAAGGCTCGCGAGGAACGAACTGGACCTCGCACGTATCTGCGCGAAGTCCGTGAAGAGATGAACAAGGTGGCCTGGCCGAAATGGCCGGAGATTCGCCGGTACTCGATTGTCGTTCTCGTCACGGTCGTGATCTTCACCGCACTCATCGGAGGCGCCGACACCGTGATCGGGTTGTTCACCGACTGGCTGTACGAGAACTGATGATGGACGAGAACATGTCGATGAGCGAGACCGATCTGGATGCTTCGGATTCCGCAGCGCCGGAAGTTGAGCCCCAGGTGTTCGACCTGCGTGACACGTCAGGTGATCCCGCCGGGTCCGAAACCGACATCACCGATGACCACGAGGGCACCGAGGACGAGGACGGGGTCGACCGCAGCAACCCGTGGAGCCGGCCTGGTCAGTGGTTCGTCGTCCACACACAGGCGGGTTACGAAAAGAAGGTCAAGGCCAACCTCGAGGCACGTATCCAGTCGATGAACATGGAAGATCGAATCTTCGAGATCAAGATCCCGATGGAGGACGTCGTCGAATTCAAGGGCGGTCGCAAGCAGACCGTCCAGAAGAAGGTTTTCCCCGGCTATCTGCTCGTTCGATGTTTCATGGACGACGAAAGTTGGTACTGCGTGCGGAACACGCCGGGTATCACAGGATTCGTGGGTCAGAGTCAGAAGGGCCAGAAGCCGACGCCGCTGTCACGGCGCGAGGTCGAAACGTTCTTGTCGGCCAAGGGTGACGGGCAGGAAGCAGCAGCCCGACGCAAGCCGAAACTCGAGTTCGAAGTCGGCGAGAGCGTTCGTGTCAAGGAAGGTCCATTCGCAGATTTCTCGGGTCAGATCGCAGAAATCAATGCCGACCACATGAAGTTGAAGGTTTTGGTCAATATCTTTGGTCGAGAGACCATGGTGGAGATGGACTTCAGCCAAGTCGCAAAGTTGTGAACATTGCGATCGAAAACGTTGTGAAACTCTGAGTTTCGCAACTCGCACCGTCACATTCTCCACACAAGTCGAAACGTACATATCGAAGGGAAGCGCCTCATGGCGAAGAAGAAACTTGCAGCGATCGTGAAGATCCAGATCCCGGCCGGTAAGGCCACTCCTGCTCCGCCTGTGGGTACCGCGCTCGGACCTCATGGTGTGGCGATCATGGACTTCGTGAAGGCATACAACGCCGCCACCGAAAGCCAGGTCGGCACGATCATTCCCGTCGAGATCTCGATCTTCGAAGATCGCTCGTTCACCTTCATTTTGAAGACTCCGCCAACGCCGGTTCTTCTGCGTCAGAAGGCAGGACTCGAAAAGGCCAGTTCGACGCCGGGCAAGACAGTTGCCGGAACGGTGACCGAGTCGGACATCGAAGAAGTCGCCAAGATCAAGATGCCCGACCTCAACGCCAACGACCTCGAAGCTGCCAAGCAGCAGGTGCGCGGCACAGCTCGTTCGATGGGCCTCAAGGTAAAGTAACCAATCCATACACGCCTGGACCGGATTCACCTCGACCGGCCGGCACAACGATCCGCAGACGCGGTGACGAGGGAGACAGTCATGTCAGGAAAGAAATACGCAGATGCGCTCAAGCGCTATGACCGCGATCAGCTGTTCAGCCCGACCGAGGCGTTGAACATGGTCAAGTCGATGGCACCGGCAAAGTTCGACGAAACCATCGAAATCGCCATTCGCCTCGGCGTCGATCCCCGTAAGGCGGAGCAGGCCGTGCGCGGCACGGTGGCACTGCCCTCCGGTACGGGCAAGAACCTGCGCGTGGCAGTCTTCGCAACGGGCGAAGCCGCAGAAGAAGCCCGCAAGGCAGGTGCCGACATCGTTGGAGCCGACGATCTCGCAGCCGAAGTCGAAAAGGGTGTCTTCAACTTCGATCTCGCCATCGCCACTCCGGACATGATGCCCCTCGTCGGTCGCATCGGCCGTCTGCTCGGACCGCGCGGTCTCATGCCGAACCCGAAGACGGGCACCGTCACCCAGGACGTCGGCAAGGCTGTTGGCGAGTTCAAGGGCGGAAAGGTCGAGTACCGCACCGACCGCTATGGCAACGTGCACGTGCAGCTCGGAAAGGTGAGCTTCTCCCCGGAGGCACTCGAGGCCAACTTCCGTGCTGTGCTCGAGGAAATTCAGCGTGCCAAGCCAGCGTCGGCCAAGGGTCGCTATTTGAAGAAGATGACCGTTTCTTCGACGATGGGTCCCGGCGTCAAGATCGACCTCAACCGTCTGCGTCCCGAGACGGTCTGAGTCGTTCCGACTCCCGACCGATAGGTTCGGGAGTCGTCATCGGTCGCGGCTACACGGTTTCGTTGCGTCACGACCTTCCCGTTCGAGAACTCTCCAGAACTCGTTCGAGAACTCATTCGGAAACTCATAGTCACTTCGAAATCTCATAGTCACAATTTCAACAACTGTGCTTGCCAGAGACAGTCGGTCCGCCCCCGGGCGGCTAAGGGGAAGTCGTTCCCGCCTACCGAGGCGAAGACTGCACGGAGCACTTTCGCTCCTCGTGGTGTTCGCGTCTGCGAGCCCCGAGTCGTAGCGAAAGGAGGAAAACATGGGAAACCCCCGTCCGGAGAACGTGGCGAAGGTCGCCGAGATCGCAGACAAGATGTCTGCAGTCGACATGGTCGTCGTCACGGAATACCGCGGATTGACGGTTGGCGATCTGGCCACACTGCGCACATCGCTGCGCGGCGTCGATGCCGAGTTGAAGGTGTTCAAGAACACGTTCGCTCGACTCGCTGCTCAGAAGGCCGGCAAGGAAGCTCTGGCTGACTTGCTCGTCGGACCTGCGTCATTGACGTTCGTCCACGGCGATGCGGCAGCAACCGCCAAAGTGCTGCGCGAATTCGCCAAGACGAATGCTCTGCTGGTCATCAAGGGAGGCGTGCTGTCCGGTGCAGCGATGTCCGCAAAGGATGTCGAGGCTCTGGCCGACCTGCCGCCGCGCGATGTATTGCTGGCCCAAATGGCCGGCGCCTTGCAGGCACCGCTCGTCAAGACCGCAGGACTTCTGCAGGCCTTGCCTCGTCAAATGGCGTACGGCCTGAAGGCCCTCATCGAAAAGCAAGCTGCGTGATCAGCGCAAGTCCAATCATCATCAAGACCAAGAACTGAACATCAACAAGGAGAAATCATCATGGCTCTGTCGAAAGACGAGATTCTGGACGGCATCGCCGCCCTCACCGTTATCGAATTGAAGGAACTGCTCGACGCGTTCGAAGAGAAGTTCGGCGTCACCGCCGCAGCGCCGGTGGCTGTCGCCGCCGTTGCAGCCGGTGGAGGCGCTGCCCCCGCCGCAGCCGAGGAGAAGGACGAGTTCGACGTCAT
>JBIIKC010000169.1:0-3925 GCA_044233375.1 Ilumatobacteraceae bacterium | reverse complement strand
CTGCGACAGCACCGTGTCGCGTCCGACTCGAGTCGCTCGCACCAACAATCGCCCGGTGGTGTTGAGCGTGCCCCCGGTGACTGTCGACCCGACAGCCACATCGACCGGCAGGCTCTCACCGGTGATCATGCTCGCGTCGATCGAACTCGCTCCATCGGTGATGACTCCGTCGGTTGCGACAGTCTCTCCCGGTCGAACGACGAAAATCGCCCCTGTTGTGAGTCCCGAGATCGGCACCGTGACTTCGACACCATCACGCCACAACGTCGCTTCTTTCGCACCGAGAGTCAACAGTGCCCGGAGCGCTGCGCCTGCCCGCCCGCGCGACCGCACCTCGAAATAGCGCCCGGCGAGGATGAACGCCGTCAACGTCGTGGCGACCTCGAGATAGATCTCGCCGTGCTCGTGTGATCCCCCGTGTGAACCGTCGCTCGTTGCACCGCCGTCCTCTGACATCTCCATGTCGTCGGAGTGCCCACCGTGATCCGCGCCCGAATCCACCTGTGCGCTGTCCGATCGCGGGAACAACGTCATGTTCATCTTCATGCCGATCGCGCCCGCACCGCCGAACACGAGCATCCAGACACTCCACAGCATCGCCACGATCACACCGAGCGACACCAAGGTGTCCATCGTCGTCGTACGTTGGCGGGCATTGCGCCATGCCGATGTGTGAAATGGCTGGGCCCCGTAGATAGCGACGGGCAGGGCGAGTGCGAGCGACACCCATTGCCACCCGTCGAACTGCAGCGGGCTGATCATCGACATCAACATCACCGGTGTGGCGCCAATTGCGCTCACGATCAGGCGCCGGCGAATGTCCTCGAGATGGGCTTCGGTCGCGATCTCGGCGGTCGACAGGCCCTCGGCTTTGTCCTGTGACGGGGCGACTGCGCCGTACCCCATCGATTCGATGGTGCTGATCAACGTCGACGTCAGTTGGGCGTCGGGAATTCCCGGGTCGGGAATTCCCGGGTCGTGAACTCTTTGAATCGCCGCTTTGGCCGTTGCGTAGTTGACCGTGGCAGACATGCCGTCGATTCGGTTGAGCTTCTTCTCGATCCGCGCCGCACAGGCCGCACAGGTCATGCCGGTCACGGCAAGGACGATCGGCTCCTCGGTGGCTGTCGGCGACACCATATATATGTGTCTATCTGTGTGGCGCCTGGGCGCATACCCAGGTCACCCGGCGACGGCCTCGAAACCGGCTTCGTCGACTGCTGCGACGAGGTCGTCCCACGCCACTGGAGCGGTCGATTCGACTACGACGGCTTTCGATTCGAGATCGACGGTCACATCGGTGACCCCGGCGATCTTGCCGATTTCCTCGGTGACGGCCTTCTCGCAGTGACCGCAGGTCATTCCGGGAACCAGGAACTTCGTCTGTGTGGACATGACTCCTCCTTCGAAACCGATCCTGGATTCAGTCTGCCGTCGGGCGTTGGGTGAAATGCGGGTGACGCTTGTCGAGGAAGGCGGCGATGCCCTCTTGCCCGTCGGCGGCGACGACACCTGCCGCCATCGCATCGATGGCGATCTGGTATGCGTCGGGTTGATCGAGACCGACCTGTGCATAGAACGTGCGCTTGCCGAACGCTTTCGACCAGACCGACCCGCGCGTGGCTCGGGTGATCAAGGCCCAGACGGCGTCATCGAGTTGATCGTCGGGCACGGCTCGATTGATCAGTCCCCAATCAACTGCGGTGCGGGCGTCGATCGGATCACCCGTCATCGCCATCTCGACAGCACGTTTACGACCGATGTTGCGCGCAACGGCCACGAGCGGTGTGTGGCAATACAGCCCGCCTTTGCCACCGGGAATCGCGAAGGCCGCTGATTCGGCTGCGACAGCGAGATCACACGACGCCACCAGTTGACAGCCCGCAGCGGTGGCGAGCGCATGCACTTGGGCGATCACCGGCTGAGGAATCGACTGCACGAGATCCATCATCTCGGTGCAGACGTTGAAGATGTGTTTGGCCGCTGCTTCATCGGCACCGGCCATGTCACCGAAATTGTGTCCGGCAGAGAACACCGGCCCGTTGGCGGCGATGATCACGCCATCAGCATCGGATGCAGCGATGTCGTGCAGGGCTGCCGTGATCTCGAGCATCACATCGAGCGACAGGGCGTTGCGTTTCTCGGGCCGGTCGAGCGTGAGCGTGGCGATGTCGTCACGCCGGGTCACGACGACGGCGGGTCGAGTGGGCTTGGCGGTCACGGGGTCATTCTCGCGCCGTCAGCTGCCATTTTCCGATATGACCTCAGATGATGCGCAGGTGTTCCTCGAACTGGGAGGGTGTCATGACCGGTGGATCTTGCTTTTCCCATTCAAGGAGGTCTTTGTCGCCGGAAACGATCAGGACAGCGTCGTTTTCTCTCGCCAACGCAATGATGTAGTCGTCAGTGGGATCCCGTGTCTCAGACCGAGTTCCTCCAAGGTCGTCAACGAAGTCGACCAGCGTCTCGATCGTGCTCACGAAAAGCTTCGCTGTCTCGAGGCTGACCCATTTTCGGAGGCGAGGACGTGTCAACAAGACCTCGTGGACCTCATCGAACAAGGCCGGACACATCACGATCTCGAAGTCGGCTCTTCCGGTCAACCACGACTCGACGAGGCGATACGAAGATCCACGTTGAATCGCTGCCGACACGAAGACATTCGCGTCAAGAACAACCGGTATGGGTGTTGAGCGGGTCAACGCGAGTCGCGGCGGCGCCGGACGGCTCGGACTTCCTCGACAGCAAGGTCAATTGCATCGGCCTCAGCAAGTGTGCTGTTCGCATCCACCTTGGCAGACAGCGCAGCGCGGGTTTCTGCCGTGAAACTCTCCCACGCTGACTGGCGCGTGACGCCGAGGGCGTCACCGATCTGCTGCCACGACGCACCAGCGGCTCGAGCTGCGATGACCTGGTCTCGCCGAATGCGTTCGAGTTCGTGCTCGCTCTCGGTGAGCACGCGAAGGGCTGACAGCGGATCTTGGGGAAGGTTTTTCACTGACACGAGAACACTCACAGTTGTCAGGCTATCCTGACACCGACAGAGGGGCAACGCGTCTCGACAGGAGAGTTCGAAGCCTCATTCACTCAAGACGGCTACCCGGCTAGGCCCGGACGTCAGGCATGGCTGCATATCTACTCCGGTCCTGGTCTGGACTGCACCGAGACCGCAATTGCCGCAACAGCTTCGACAGCCGGTACCTCGACGAGGGATTCGTCATCAATCACAATTTGCATACGTTCGCTGCCGTCTCCTCTGCAACATGGTCGAATGGTGCCGTCGATGATTGGTCTCCAGCCGCTTTGGGGGACACCAGTGGACCAAGGCCTGCAAAGTGGTGAATTCGGTCGTGACAGCAGATTGCGTCACGATGAATCCGTCCACCTTCTGGGTGGATGGTTACAACCAACACCTCTCTAACGGTTCCGTGACATGGGAGTTCTCGTTGCTCGACACATCCAAGACATCGGAGTCCTACGCTCAGTTCAAGTTCAACCCAACTACGTACACCACGTCACACCAAGGCACGGTGACTTCGACCAATCCGGTTCGAGTCACGTCATCTGGCATCAACATGCTCTTCATGCTGTTTCGGGCAATTCCAACCTGACGATGACAACCTCTGCCGTGTTCAACGGCCGCCGCTCGGATCATCCGGGCGGCGGTCGTTTGCGTTGTCGGCGCGATTTCACACGTCGAACCTGAACCCGGGACGGATCTCCCTCACACCCCCTCCCTACGGTCTCGGCTCCATGAGCTCCTTCACCAAGAAATGGTCCAACCGCACAGCAGAACTTTGTCTGCCCCGACCCCGCACCATCCCCCTCGCCGGACTCGACAGCGACCCGGCGGTCGATGGACTGTTCTCCAGTTACTCCGATGCAGTGGCGAAGCTCTCCGATGTGTCGCTGCATCAGGTGGCAC
>JBIIKC010000168.1:0-3926 GCA_044233375.1 Ilumatobacteraceae bacterium | reverse complement strand
CCACGACGGCCAGTCGAGACTGGGTCGACATCCGGTCTCGTCATCATCGATGACGGTGAGTCGAAAGGGTTCCTGATCCGCCCGGGGCGCAATATGGAAGGCGCTCTCCAGGGAGATTCCGCTCGCATTGTGATGACGGGCAGTCGTCATCTCGACGATGTGTTTGCCGAACGCAAACGCTGTCGAAGAGTGATCGCGTGTTCGCAATCTCCGACTCGCTTCGAACATCGACTCGATGGTCGAAGTAATCGTTGGCTCAGTCATCCACAGTGTTCGTACGCGGCCAACCGAGGTCGTCTGCGTCGTGAATCGGGTCGACCAGGATCAGATCCTGCAGATCCGTGAAGACTTCGAGAACGGGTGACAGCCATGTGCTTCGATCGAGATCTGCGGGAAGTACCGGAACCGCTGTCGGATTCGAGGCGATGGATTCGATGAGACCATGTTCGAGACAGGATGCGATGACAGCATCGATTTCGTGCCGTGAGACCTCGCATCCGTACGCAGCATCGAGTGCCTGTAGCCAGTTGGGGGCAGGGGCACCGGATGTTGCGACGGTCCAGACGTCTGCAGCAGATCCACTGAGACTGAAGTACGCACCGGTCACGAGATTGACAGCGATGACATCTCCATCGATACGTTCGGCTGACACGTCTTCGTGTCGAACCCTGTAAGCGTTCTCAGTGTGAGGTGTCACCGTTCACAATCTAGGTCGTTTCGATGTACTCGTCAGCGCAACTGATCGGGTGTCCAATCGTGTTGAGTCAAGTCTGGGCAGTAACGAGGTGTTGCTCGCCGAGAACCCTGGCGTACAACTCTGCAATCTCATCGATGAACCGCTCATGGCCGAACTTGGTCAGGGCCCGTCTGCGCGCTGCGGCTCCGAGACCCTGTCGAAGATGTGCGTCACCGAGAAGGCGCATGACGCTCTCGCTCATCTCGAGGGCATCTCCCGGAGGGACCAAAAAGCCGGTGACACCATCGAGCACGGTCTCCGAAAGTCCTCCGACATTCGTTGCTACGACGGGTCGTTCGAGAAGCGCAGCCTCGGCGGCAATGAGGGAAAAGCCTTCGACCTCTTTCGAAGGAACGATCACGATGTCCACCCCCGCAGCAACACGAAGTGCCTCCTCGTGGGGAAGTTGTCCGTAATAGTCGATCGAGTCGAGGAGGTCGAACTCTCTTGCCATTTCGAAGAGAGTCGCTTCCATCGGTCCTCTTCCAACGATCCGAATACGCAGAGTGGGGTAAGTGTCTCGAACAGCACGAAGTGCTCGGAGGCCGTCATCGAAACCCTTTTCCTCCGAGAGGCGACCGATCATGGCCACAGACGGAGAGACAGGTCGATGAGGTTTCATGTCAACCATCGGATCAACGACACCATTCCTAACAACTGAGATTGGATCAACTCGGTGACACTCGGATCGAATCGAATGCGCTACTGCATCAGATACGCAGCAGACCCACTCGGCGTTTCGAAGATCTCGCTTGTATGAGGACTGATTGTGTTCGGTGATCATTCCGTGGACGTGGAAGATCACCGGGATTCCGAGAGCGCGTGTCGAGCTTCTCACCGCCGATGTCAGACTCGTGGTGAAGTGCAGATGAACGATCTGCGGTTTGCACAGGTCGATGACCGAACGAACTTGGGAATTGACGCTTGCGATAGCAGCGAGATGAATTGAAGCATTTTCCAAAGTTGGAACATTGTCGAGGACATGGTCATAGGTGCCGTAGTCGATCGAGTAGACGCGCGTTCCCCGGTGCTCGAACACGTCGGGAAATCCGCGAGTTGCGATGGCATTCAGGACAGCAGAGGTAAACCCGTGCCGCTCATGGAGACTTGAGCACAAGTTTTCGATGAGCACTTCGACTCCGCCTCGTGCGGGAAAATACGCAGGAACGACATGGAGGATGTCGACACTTTCTCTCACAGACCGATTCCGATTCACCGTATTGCAGAAAAAGGAGCGGCTCTGCGAGTTTCAGTGGTCGAGTCGAACACACGACTCACCATAGGCGAGTTCAGGTGATTGCCGATTGCGGTACTCTTCGCTCGGTGTACAGCACGGTGATCGCATCCCTTCCGGATGCACCGCTGATCACAGACGCCCTGGAGTCGATTTTCGATCAGTCGTGTCCTCCGAGCGAAGTGATCGTCGTTGTCGACTCGGATGCAGAGATGTCATCGGCGTGGGCTCGAAGAATCGAGAATGATTTCCCGCAGACGTCGATCTACCGACAGAATTCTGTCGGGATGGCTTCTGCCATCGCCGCAGGAATTCGCCAGACGACATCGCAGTACGTGGCGTTTCTCGATGGTGACGACTTGTGGACCCGAGAGAAGCAAGCGGTGCAGATCGGTGTTCTCGAGGCCGATTCCACCGTGGACGCAGTGACGTGTCTTGCGACGAATGTCGAGATCCGCGTGGGTGGGTCTCAGCAGGCCATGAACCCGGTCCCGTGTGCAACCTTCACGGCAACAACGTTTCGGCGGTCGACTTTCGACACGTTCGGAGTTCCGGATGGAGAGGCTGGCCATTTCATCTGGCTCTATCGATGGTGGTGGAACGCGCGTCGAAACGGAATTCGAACCGGACACGTCCCTGAGGTGGGTTTGATCCGCCGCATCGACGGCAACAATTCGTGGTCGGTTTCCAATGAACTGGCTCATCGTGAACTGCGACTCGAACTCCGGCGACTTGTCGGGCAACGAAGTGCTCTCATCGATGACGGCACATCGGCAGGCGTTGGCAATGATCCAGCGGACTTGTCCACCTGAGACCTGGTCGATGCGATGAGCAGGTGTACGGAAGCTGTTCTCGTCCTCGGTTTCAACCGACCTCACTTGCTGGCGGAACTGATCGACAACCTCCGCAACATTCGACCTCAGCGTGTCTATGTTTCGATCGATGGTCCTCGAGAGGGACACCCCGCTGATTCAGATGCGGTCGAGGCCTGTCGTGCGTTGGTTCGATCCATCGACTGGGCCGCCGATGTGCACACACGTTTTCCCGAGAGGAACCTGGGATGCGGTCGAGCCGTGTCGTCGGCAATCGAATGGTTCCTCTCTCACGAGGACCGGGGCATCGTTCTCGAGGACGACGTCGTTCCCCATTCGACCTTCTACGACTACTGCACAGCCATGCTCGATCGGTATGCCGATGATGAGCGGGTTCTGACCATCAATGGACACAACCTTGTCCCGCCACGTGGCCAGTCGAGGCCAGATCTCCCGTACCGCTTCGCCCACTACACAGAGATGTGGGGATGGGCCTTGTGGCGGCGCACGTGGTCGAACTACGAATTCGACATCTCACAGTGGCGGAACGTGCTGACCTCCGAGAGCATCTGGGAGCAGTGCGGACGGTCGGCACCTCGGTCGTTGTTCTGGGGTGCGATGTTCGAGATGGTTGTCTTGGGGCGATTCGATGCGTGGGACATCCAGTTGAGATTTGCTGCAATGAGATCGAACCAGGTCATGGTGGTTCCGAATGTCAATCTCACGACAAACACGGGGTTTGGTCCCGATGCGACGCATTACCTGGTCACACCTCCTACGGTGCTGCATGTCGAGGCCATGGCGTTTCCGATTCCCACAGTGGACTTCGGCGTGGATGAATTGGCCGACAACTGGTTTCATCGTCACCACTTCCAAGTGGAAATGCGAACCCCGCACTTGCTGCAACGTCCTTCTCCATCATTTCAGGAGTTCGTCGGCGAAATTCGCGAATTGCAACGCCGCCAGTGATTCGCGCTTCAAGGGCGACAACTGCATGTCGTTCCGTCGTCTCTCTTCAGCGAAGGGGCGAGACGAGGGACGATCGACACGTGAAGGCACTGGCGATCGGGACTGGAACACTCGATCCCCACGTCGTTGGGTATGCGGTCGTGGAACGACGATGTGTCACTCGGTGTTAATGTCC
>JBIIKC010000167.1:0-3971 GCA_044233375.1 Ilumatobacteraceae bacterium | reverse complement strand
ATCGAAAGACCGCCGCTGTTCGGACGCATCGATGTGACCACGCCGACTCAGTTCTATGTGTTCACACTCGCAGTACTGGCCATCGTGCTGATCGCCGTACGCGGAATCAGGCGTAGCCGCACCGGACGCGCGATTCTGGCAATGCGCGAGAACGAGCGGGCCGCACTGTCGTATTCGGTGCCGGGAACCCGAGTAAAACTGACGGCGTTCGCCTGGTCGGGTGCGATCGCGGGAGTCGGCGGTGGACTGTTCACGCACCTCAATTTCAGTTTCGATCTCAGCAGTTACGGAGTCGGTCGCAGCCTCGACGTCTTCACAGCATCGGTCGTCGGCGGTCTCGGATCGTCGTTCGGGGCGGTCCTCGGTGCGGTGTATCTGCGTGGAACCGAATGGTTCGTGACAGCACCCGAATGGCGGTTCTTGTCCTCGGGAGTTGGGGTTCTCGCCGTGTTGTTGATCCTGCCCGGAGGACTTGCGGCGCTCGTGATCAAGATCCGAGACGAGCTGGTGCGTCGTATCGAGAATCGTGCACACGTGGCCGAGCCCGAATCTCGCACTCTCGACGAGCCTGTGGGAGGAACACCATGAGCGGTGGTAACAGCGAGAAGCTCGGTTCGAAGACGAATGGCAGGTTCAGTTCGATTCGCCATCCGGTGATCACGCTGCGCGAGATCTGCGCCGGTGAACCGGCTTTTCCCTTGTTCGTGCTCTTCGGTCTCAACGCTGTCGACGAATTGGATCGAGCAGCATTCGGCATTTTGCTGCCGGAGATTCGCGATCACTTCGGTCTCGACTTGAGCACCATGCTCGGTCTCGTTGCCTTGGCAAGCGTCGCCGCTCTTGCGCTCCAGGTGCCGATCGCCCAATGGGCGGATCGCTCGAAGCGCATCCCTCTTGTTGCGTCGGGAGCGCTCGTCTGGGCGCTGTTCTCCGGGCTCACGGGTCTGGCGACGGGATTGATCGTCCTCACGATCGCCCGCAGCGGTTCGTCACTCGGAAAAGCAGTCATCGACCCCACGCACAACTCACTGATCGCGGACTACTACCCGATCGAAACACGCACCAAGGTGTATTCGGTGCACCGAGCAGCCAACGCTGTCGGAGCATTTCTCGGCCCACTGCTCGCGGGTGTTCTTGCGTTCTCACTCGGATGGCGGGCGCCGTTCCTGATCTTCACGATTCCCACGGTCATCTTTGCCGTCCTTGCATTGCGCCTGCGCGAACCCGTGCGCGGCCGATGGGAACGTCTCGCGACCGGAGTGTCCGACGAAGTGGCGAACACCGAAGAGAGTGCGCCGTCGTTCTCGGAGAGTTGGCGCACAGTGCACAAGGTGCGGTCACTGAGGCGTATCTGGTACAGCTTGCCGTTCCTCGCAACCGGCCTTGTGGGGTTCGTGACCTTGGCGTCGCTGCTCTACGAGCAGGAATTCGGCCTCGACGAGCGCGCCCGTGGCGTTGCTGCTGCGATTGCAGAGCCCTTCCAGTTGCTCGGCCTCATCGTCGGTGCTCGTTGGATCTCGAAGAAGTTTGCTGGCAATGTCGCCGGGCTGACGCGTGTGGGAGGAACGGTCGCAATCGCTGCCGCATTTCTCGCAGCATTGTTCGCTCTTGCACCGAACATCATCCTGGCAGTTGCCGTCAACTGTGTGATCTCGGCTGCCCTAGCCGTTCTGGCACCGGCCATCTTCTCCGGTCTGTCGCTTGCGATTCCGCCCCGAGCCCGAGCGACCGGCTTTTCGGTTGCGTCGCTGTGGGTCATTCCGGGTCTTGGCGTGCTGCCGTTGATCGGCTGGGTGGCTGATCAGTTCACGATTCGCATCGGCATGTTGGTGATGATCCCGCTGTTCATCATCGGCGGTCTGATTCAACGTTCGATCGGCAACGTGATCATGGACGACATCGCCCAGGTGTGGCAGTCCGCCGCCGCTCGTTCCGAAGCCCTCTACGAGCGTCAACGGGGCCGTTCGAAGTTGCTCGTCCTGCGCTCGGTGACCGCCGGATACGACGGCCGCATGGTGATCCACAATGTGAACATCGATGTCGATGAAGGCGAAGTGATTGCTTTGCTCGGAACCAATGGTGCTGGGAAGAGCACGTTGCTCAAGTCGATCAGCGGTGCGGTCGAAGCCGATCGGGGAGCGATCATTTTCGACGGCCGCGACATCACGCACGCACCACCTCACGAAATCGCAGCCATGGGGATCGTTCAGATGCCCGGCGGAGCAGGCGTATTCGGGTCTTTGACCGTGCGGGAAAACCTCGAACTAGCCGGCTGGACCCACAAACGTGATTCGCAAGAGGTCGCACAAGCCCGCCGTGAGGTTCTGGACATGTTCCCGATCCTCGCCACGCGGCTCGACGAACCAGCAGCAAACCTGTCCGGCGGGCAGCAGCAGATGTTGGCTCTCGGCATGAGCTTCATCATGCGTCCGCGCATCTTGATGATCGACGAACTCTCGCTCGGCTTGGCACCGGTCATCGTTGGCCAGATGCTGCCCGTGATCGAACGACTGTCGGCCGAGGGAGTCACGGTGATCCTGGTCGAGCAGAGCGTCAATGTGGCTCTCACCATTGCCCAACGGGCCTATTTCATGGAGCGCGGCGAAATCCGTTTCTCGGGTGCGACATCGGAACTTCTCGAACGCCCCGACATTCTGCGATCGGTGTTCCTCTCCGGAGCATCTGCTGGCGAGCCTGCATCAGCAGCGAAGCCGACACCGGATCGATCCTCGAACCCTGTCGATGCGAGCAGTCATGTCGTTCTGCGTGCCACCGACGTCGTTGCAGCATTCGGCGGTATCCGAGCGGTCGATCAACTGTCGCTCGAGGTTCACTCACGAGAAATCGTCGGCATTATCGGGCCGAATGGAGCTGGCAAGACGACACTGTTCGACATCATCTCGGGGTTCACGCCCTCACAAGGAGGCTCGATACACATCGATGGCATCGATGTCACGTCTGCTTCTCCCAATGCCCGTGCGCTCGCTGGTCTCGGGCGGTCGTTCCAAGATGCTCGACTGTTCCCGGAGTTGACGGTGCGCGAGACGCTTGCGATTTCGCTCGAGCGGTGGGTGACGAACAAGAGCACTCTGGCCGCGGCGCTGCACCTCCCGCCGGTCTTCGACGCCGAGGCGAGCATCCGTGAGCGCACCGATGAACTGCTCGAGCTCATGGGACTGCGTGACTTCGAGCGATCGTTCGTACGCGAACTCTCGACCGGCACTCGGCGAATCGTCGATCTGGCGTGTCTTGTCGCTCACCGGCCGAGTGTGATCCTGTTGGACGAGCCGTCATCGGGTCTCGCTCAACGCGAAGTCGAGGCGCTGACTCCCGTGGTCGAGCGTCTGCGTACTGAGATGGGATCGGCGCTCGTCATCATCGAACACGACATCCCGTTCATTTCATCGGTCGCTGATCGCCTGATCGCTCTCGATCAGGGTCGTGTGATCGCCGATGGCTCACCGCATGCAGTTCTCACGCATTCGGTCGTCATCGAGTCATATCTCGGCACGTCCAGTGCCGCAATCGCCCGTTCCGGGCAGAGGGGGTAGAGATGCAACCTGCAAGCAGCACGAGCCCGGGAGCGAAGAGCTCCAGTGCTCTCAAGAAATGGGGACCAATTGCGGCCATTGTGGCGGTGATTGCGGTCGTGGTGACCGTCATCACCACGTCTGGAGGCGACGATTCCGACTCCGGTGATGCTGTGTCACCCGGAGACAGCGTCTCCGAGACCGTCACACCGGACACGGCTGGCGACGGCTCGTGGACGTATCCGCTGTCGTATCCGCAGGCCGAGGAGATGGGCATCGAGGACACGATCGAATGGGGTGAGCGATGTGACACAGAGCGTGGTCGTCTCGCCGTCGTCGACTTCTTCGCTCCGTTCTGCATGGCTCCGTTCGAGGGTGACAACGGTGGCGCAACGAGCACTGGTGTCACTGCCGAGACCATCACCATCGTGCATTATCAGG
>JBIIKC010000166.1:0-3985 GCA_044233375.1 Ilumatobacteraceae bacterium | reverse complement strand
GATGATGATGATGGCGATCGCCCACGGGAGAGCGTCACCGATTGCTGCTTTCGAATCGACCAGACCTGCAGCTTGTCCTTCGACGGCGACATCGAACGGTAGGTCAAGGTTTCGAATGTCTTTGACAAGGCGCTCACCCTCTGGTGACGCCACCGGGAAATCAGGAACGACAGACATCCAGGTGATCGTCGTGCCGTCGGTGGTGAGGAAAGCGCTGTCATTGTCGCTCGACGAGGTGAACGCTCCCTCGACAAATGTTCCCGCTGCGCTGTCGACGCGATCGACACCGTCCAAAGCCGAGAGTGTCGTGGCCACTGCAGCAATGTCATCGAGTCGATCTGCGCCGACACCGTCAGCAACGACTCCGAATCCCTCTGCTGCGTTACCGCTGAACTCGGTGCGAAGAATCTCCGATGCCTGCCTGCTCCCAGCGGATGTGGGCAGTACACGGTCATCGGGAGTGCCGAAGCTGACTCGCAAGAACGGGGTTCCCAGGAACAGAAGGAAGATCACGACGGCGGTGGCGATCGGGATCGGTCTGCGCATGACGACCGTTGCGATGCGATGCCACGCTCCTTCGTGCTCCGCGCGAGCAACGCGGCGTCGACCGATTCGAATGGAGTCGACCCGGTGTCCGAGCACCGCCAAGAGCGCCGGGAGCGAAACAATCGAAGTCACAAGCGCGAGGAGAACGACAGCCACGCCGGCGTAGGCAAACGACCTGAGGAAATACAGCGGGAAGACGAGCAACGCTGACAGGGAGACCGCCACTGTCAGGGCGCTGATCAAAATGGTTTTGCCGGCCGTCTGAACGGTGCGAACCACGGACTGCTCGACGGAGCGACCAGTGCCGAGTTCTTCGCGAAAGCGAGAGACGATGAACAAGCTGTAATCGATGGCGAGGCCGAGACCGAGCGCTGTCGTGAGGTTGATTGCATAGATCGAGACATCTGCGGCAGAGCCGATGATGAAGAGACTGAGCAGCGTTCCAAAGATTGCGATCACTCCGACGAACAGCGGCAGAAGAGCGGCGATCAGACTTCTGAACACGAACAGAAGCAGAATGAGCGTCAACGGAACAGCGATCAGCTCGGCTCGCAGCAGATCGCTTTCGATGGTGTGGCCGATGTCAGCGAAGACGGCATCACTACCACCGAGCAGGACATCGAAGCTTCCTTGGGTGCCGGTGAACTCGTCATCGATGAGTGTGAGTCGTTCTTCGACGAACTCCTCATCTCCGGTCAATCGGGCGAGGACGAGAGCGGTATCCCCATCGGTGCTGCGAAGAGTTGGAGCGTTACCGAGCGACCAGAACGACACCACGTTGTCGACACCGTCGATTGCTTCGAGCCGTTCGGTGAATGCTGATCCCTCGGACGTGACTGCTGGGTCACCGACATCTTGGCCCTGTGCGCTCAGAACGAGAACCACGTTGGGCTCGCCACCCCCGAAATGGTCCTCGAGCAGCGACTCTGCACGTGCGCTCTCCGAGGACGGGTCGTCGAATCCTTCGGTCTTCAGCACTCCGAACGCGCCGGTTCCGAGAGCCGCAGCAGCCAAGAAGAAGACCAAAGTGGCAGAGAGCACCCATCGCCTTCTGCGAACGGTGAAGAGGCCAAGTCGAGTCAACATGAGAGTTCCTTCCAATCGGCGACGACGGGTCCTGGTGTCGTACACCGTCATCATTGACCTCTCGCCTCGGTGGCGACATGGAGCGTGGGCTGGTTTCTGACCCGTCCCGTGGTCCCGACACCTGCCCGTACTGCGGTCCGGTCCCTGGCTCGTCGATGACCGATACGGTTTCGATCATGAACGAACTGCCCGCTCCCACGATGAGAAGGGTGCAGGTAGCGACGTCATTGGCTGTGTTGATTGCGGCCGTGATCGCAATTTTCGGTGGGATAGATCACACATCTTGGATCACGGTCTTCTTTACATTCGTTGGGCTGGTGCCCTGGGTGCTCGAGTCCCGTGGCATCCGGCTTCATCCAATGCTGTTTCTGTCGATGACCATGCTGCCCGCAGCTGGGGTGGTGCTCTTCGACAACAATCCAGGTGGACTGTTCCCTGCCTACATCGCGGTGGTGTGGATGACCCAGCGCACCACCAGTTGGGTCACCGTGGCGGTCAGTCTTGCGGCAACAACTGGAATGACCATTGGCTATGGCATCGTCGAAACCGCCGAGTTCGACGGAACTGTCTACTTCCTTGGTGGAATCGGCGTTGCACTATTTGCCGGTCTGCTGCTGCGCCGTCAAGAGAGGCTGCTCGCCGAACTTCATGAAGCGACAGAGCGAGAGCGAGTGCACGCGGCGTCCGAAGAACGTACGAGAATCGCCCGTGAGGTGCACGATGTCATCGCTCACTCTCTGACGGTGACGATTCTTCATGTCACCGGGGCGCGGCGCGCGCTGCTGAATGACCCACAACGCGCCGCTGAGGCACTCGAACGGGCCGAGGTCGTTGGCCGGGAAAGTCTCGACTCGATTCGTCAGGTCGTCGGACTCCTGCGAGAATTGAAAGGAAACGCTGCTCCCCTCGAATATGACGGTGACGCGCCTCTGCCATTGCTTTCCAATATTCCGTTGCTGATCGATCAATATCGAGCCGCTGGCCTGGATATCGAGGACCACATCGAACTCGAGGGAATAGCCGCGGACGCGATGACGTCGCTCACAGTCTTCCGTCTCGCGCAAGAGGGGATGACGAACGTGCTCCGCCATGCTCCAGGCTCCTCCGTGTCATTGCGAATCCATCCCAACGCAGACCATTCAGTCATTCAAGTGAGAGTGGAGAATCCGCTCTGTGATGCCGCCGTGCGACGGCAGCCAGCAGGCGATCAGGGGATGGGATTGGCTGGAATGGCTGAGCGCGTGCGCGCTTGCGGTGGTTCGATCGAGATAGGGCCGACCGAATCGTCGACGTGGTTGATCGATGTCCAACTTCCTTTGGACCATGCGATGGAACTGCGATGAAGGACGCGGATCCGTTGACCAGCACGACTGGTGACGTAAGGGTTGTCGTCGTCGACGATCAGCCTCTTGTGCGTTCCGGTATCTCGTTCATTCTTTCGACCGAACCGGGACTACACGTGGTGTCAGAGGCTCCGAACGGAGAACTCGGTCTCGTGGCGGTGAGAAATCACCACCCTGACATCGTTCTGATGGACGTTCGGATGCCTGTCCTGGATGGCATCAGCGCGACGCGCTCTCTACACGAGTCGGGCGGCCCGCCGGTTCTCGTATTGACAACATTCGACGATGACGATGTCCTGTGGGGTGCGTTACAGGCAGGGGCCGCCGGGTTCCTGTTGAAGGACACGCCCGCAGATGACCTGATCGCAGCGATTCGTATGGTTGCCAAAGGCGGGTCGTGGCTCGACCCGCGCGTGACTCCTCGAGTTCTCGAGGCGGTGCGAGACAACAGACGCGTCGGTGGTGATGAAGTACGAGGCTTCGAGAATCTTTCGCAGCGGGAAGTAGAGGTTTTGGCATTGATTGCATCTGGCGCATCGAACCTCGAGATTGCCGAATCGCTGCACTTGAGCGAACGCACAGTCAAAGGCCATGTGAGCAGCATTTTCACCAAGCTCGGCGCGCGCGATCGTGCGGCCGCCATCATTCTCGCGTTCGAGGCAGGTTTGGTGGCTCCAGGGTCATCTTCTCGATGAGGCTCTGAGATTTACGTAGTGGTCGTTTCTTGCAACGATCTGAGCTTCACGAGTGGTACTGAGAGTGCCAGACCGAAGGACAAGTTGAAGAGAGCATGAGTGGGGTGGCCGAGAACCAGCGACATCCCTGTGTCGAGGGCGAACCACAGCGCGAGCGAGCGCGCCATGAGCGGTATCACCCACGGTGATCCCTCCCGCAGTGGGCCGCGCACGAGTTGCAGGAGTGTCAGCGTCCATCCGGCCAAGACGGCTCCGAGGACCATGTAGGGAAGTTTCAGGTACTCCTGAACGTCGTCGGTGTCGATTGCCTCCGAT
>JBIIKC010000191.1:0-3601 GCA_044233375.1 Ilumatobacteraceae bacterium | reverse complement strand
AGCACCGGTCCCCCGCTCGAGTGCATGTTCGGCAACCGCATCCAATGCCTCGGGAGTGAGCTCGAGTTCCACGTCCTCGAACTCGAAGAACTTCTGGTACTGCTTGAGAAGTGCATTCTTCGGTTCCGTGAGGATCTTGATCAGAGCCGGACGATCGAGATTGTGCACGGCACCGACCATGGGAAGTCGCCCGACGAATTCGGGGATCAAACCGAAAGCCAAGAGATCTTCGGGGAGGACCTGGGCGAACAGCTCACCTGCGTCCTTTTCCGCCTTCGTGCGGACGTTTGCGTGGAATCCAACGCCCTTGTGGCCGATGCGCTGCTCGATGATCTTGTCGAGGCCGGCAAAGGCTCCACCGCAAATGAACAAGATGTTCGTGGTGTCGATCTGAATGAATTCCTGATGCGGATGCTTGCGGCCACCCTGCGGCGGCACGGATGCAACTGTGCCCTCGAGAATCTTGAGAAGAGCCTGCTGGACACCTTCCCCGGAGACGTCCCGAGTGATCGATGGGTTCTCGCTCTTACGAGCGACTTTGTCGATCTCGTCGATGTAGATGATGCCGGTCTCCGCCTTCTTGACATCGAAGTCAGCGGCTTGGATCAACTTGAGAAGAATGTTCTCCACGTCTTCGCCCACGTAGCCCGCTTCGGTGAGCGCAGTTGCGTCGGCGATGGCAAAGGGAACATTGAGCATACGAGCGAGAGTCTGAGCGAGATGGGTCTTGCCACATCCAGTCGGCCCGAGCAGAAGGATGTTGCTCTTGGACAATTCCACGTCTTCTCGACGCGAGATACCCGATTCCTTCTGGTACTGCAGACGTCGGTAGTGGTTGTACACGGCCACAGCGAGCACCTTCTTGGCCTGCTCCTGCCCGACCACGTAGTCATCGAGGAAAGTGCAAATCTCCCGGGGCTTTGGCAACTCTTCCAGTTTGAGGTCAGCGGCTTCGCCGACCTCCTCTTCGATGATCTCGTTGCACAGATCGATGCATTCGTCGCAGATGTAGACACCCGGACCGGCGATCAACTTCTTCACCTGCTTCTGCGACTTTCCGCAGAACGAACACTTCAGGATCTCTCCTGTGTCTCCGAATTTCGCCACGATCGCCCTTCCTTCCGGGAACAGAATGACACATTCACCCTGTTCTTCGGTTGGATGCCCGAAAAACTTGACAATTCAACGGGAGTTTCAGCGAATCGGGCCAGTGCGGTCCACAACGGTACGGCTTGAGATGACCTCGTCGATGATGCCGTATGCCACAGCTTCGTTCGCCTCCATCACGAAATCACGATCTGTGTCGGCATGAATTCGATCGATTGGCTGACCCGTGTGCTTGGCGAGGATTTCCTCCAACAAGTCACGCATGCGGAAGATTTCCTTGGCTGCGATCTCGAGGTCGGTGACCTGCCCGTAGCCCACCTGACCGTAGGGCTGATGGAGAAGAATCCGGCTGTGCGGAAGGGCAAGTCTCTTCCCTTTCGTTCCCGCGGCGAGAAGAACCGCAGCGGCACTCGCAGCCTGGCCAAGACAGATCGTTGCGATGTCGTTCTTGATGAACTGCATTGTGTCGTAGATCGCGAACAGCGCCGTGATGTCACCGCCCGGACTGTTGATGTAGATGTTGATGTCCTTGTCCGGGTTTTCGCTTTCGAGGTGAATCAACTGGGCGCACACCAGGTTGGCGATGGTGTCGTCGATCGGCGTACCGAGGAACAGGATGTTCTCTTTCAACAATCTGCTGTAGAGGTCGTACGCCCGCTCCCCCCTGTTCGTCTGCTCGACAACGGTCGGCACGTAATAGTTGAAGGCCTGAAAATTCGACATGTGACCCTTCATGCTGTTCCCATCATTCACCATCGGATTGACCCACTTCCTCGACGTGTTCATCATTGGCTGTATCGCTGTCATCGTGAGAGTGCCCGATCACATGATCTCGGTCGAGAACCCTTCCACTCGGGTCGACGTACTCGGCACAGTGAATCAGCCAGTCGAGAGCTTTGGACTTGCTGATCTCAGCAGCGAGATCCACAACGGCGTCATTCGCTTGGTAGGCCGCACGAACCTGATCGGGTCCGACGAGTCGAACCTTCTTGTTTTTCGGCGCCCCCGCCATTTGATGTTCGCGCATCGCGTTTTCGTTGCTGCGAGCAGCGATGAGAGCAAACTCGTTTTCAACGTCGTCATCCGACGCATGCAATGATTCGGCTTCGACAACAGCGCGCAACGCCAGGTCGACCTTGACGGCCTTGATGCTTTGTGGTCGCAGACTCTCGACGAACGACGCTGCGTCCTGACCGGTCATTTGAAGCCACTGATCGATGGAAATCCCCTGCATCTGGAATTGTCGCACCGTGTTCTCGACTCGGTGCTGCAAATCAGCGGCGATCATCGACTCCGGAGCCTCGATCACGACGAGATTCGACAACGAGTCGGTGACACGATCGATGACGACATTTCGCACCTGAGCAAGACGATTCGATTCGAGTCGTTCACGAATCGAACTCCGCCATGCTGCGACGCTCTCGGCACCAGGGATGTTTTCGGCGACCCACGAGTCTTCGAGGTCGGGTAGCACCAGTTGTTGAACTGCGTTGACTGTCACGGTGAAGTCGGCTGGTTCGCTCGTGCCCGAAGGCGTATCGGCGAAGGTCACGACATCACCAGCCGAGCAGCCAATGAGTTTCTCGTCGAAGGTTGGGGCAACCCACTTCTTACCCACCTCGTACGACCACTCGTCGACAGCCAACCCGACCACCGGTTCCCCGTCTCGACTTCCAATGAGGTCGACAATGACGAAATCACCTTCTGCCACCTTCTTGTCGACTGTCGTCAGTGTTCCCAGTCGGCGACGTTCGGCGTCGACGACCTCATCGATGTCGGATTCGGAAACTTCGAGAGCCGGCACTTCGACCCGCAACGACGCATGTCCAGCAATTTGCACGACAGGTCGCACTTCGCATGTCGCATCGAATATGACCGGGCCGGTCTGTTCGCCACCAATGATCTGGATGTCGGGTGTTGCCACGATGTCGACATTGTGTTCGCGCACCGCCCGCGCCAGATACATGGGGACGCTGTCACGCAGAGCCTGCTCTCGAGCCGCCTCGATGCCGATTCGAGCTTCGAGCACCTTGCGAGGCGCCTTGCCGGCTCGAAACCCGGGAAGGCGCACTTCCTTGGCAATCTTTGCAAAGGCTGCATCGATGTCTTGGGAGAAGTCGACTTCGTCGATCTCGACGGAGAGTTTCACGCGGTTGCCATCGAGATGTTCGCATACGGTTTTCACAGACTTGGAAGTCTACCTGTGCCTCGTGAGTCTGACCTTGCGAGAGGAGCGAACCCAGCTCAGAGTCGACCGAACTTGAATTCGAAACGTGCCTCCGATCGATCGATGAGGCATGATGTACCAATGCCGACTTGGAAGCCCCACACCCTGGCAAAGCCTCACGCAGATCAGATCGACCTACGTCTTCGGGACACTGTTCGCGCAATCACCGATCTTCCCGATGTACCGGCCTCGACTCCGGGACGGGTGCTGCTCGCAAACGGATTCAACTGGCAGCGGTATCGAGTGCTTTTCGACAACGGAGTCGAA
>JBIIKC010000165.1:0-4016 GCA_044233375.1 Ilumatobacteraceae bacterium | reverse complement strand
GACGAACTGCACACGATCGTCGGAGCTGGTGGGGCCGAGGGCGCCATGGATGCCGGCAACATGATCAAGCCGATGCTGGCACGAGGTGAATTGCGCATGATCGGGGCCACGACTCTCGATGAGCATCGCAAATACATCGAGAAGGATCCTGCACTCGAGCGCCGCTTTCAGCAGGTGTACGTCGGTGAGCCCACCGTCGAAGACACGATTGCCATTCTGCGCGGTCTCAAGGAGAGATACGAGGTGCATCACGGTGTTCGAATTCAGGACTCAGCTCTCGTCAGTGCGGCAGTTCTTTCAGACCGTTACATCACGAGCAGATTCCTTCCGGACAAGGCGATCGA
Source organism: Ilumatobacteraceae bacterium (assembly GCA_044233375.1). GTDB lineage: Bacteria > Actinomycetota > Acidimicrobiia > Acidimicrobiales > Ilumatobacteraceae > Casp-actino8. Next base: position 3,672 of record JBIIKC010000165.1, on the reverse strand, counting down.
CCTCGTCGACGAGGCGGCAAGCAAGTTGCGAATCGAGATCGACTCGCTTCCCACCGAGATCGACATCGTCGAACGTCGCATCCTTCAACTCGAGATCGAGAGATTGGCTCTCGAAAAGGAGACCGACTCGGCGTCGATCGAGCGATTGTCGACGCTGAATGACGAGCTGGTGCTTCTCAAGAATCAGTCTGCAGAGATGCGCGAGCACTGGGAGAAGGAGAAGGAAGCGATTTCCGCCATCCGGAACCTCAAAGAAGAACTCGAACACTTGCGTAGCCAAGTCGAGCGCGAGGCTGATCTCGCACTTGCGTCCGAGATGCGATTCGGCCGAATCCCGGAACTCGAGCGTCGCATCGACGATGCAACGGCCCATCTCGACACATTGCAGAAGAACGAACGAATGCTGAAAGAGGAAGTCGACGCCGAGGACATCGCCGAGGTGGTGTCAAAGGCGACCGGTGTTCCGGTGACTCGCCTCATGGAAGGAGAGATGGCCAAGCTCGTCCATCTCGAGTCACTGCTCCACCAGCGCGTCGTTGGGCAGGACGAAGCCGTCACCGCTGTCTCGAATGCGATTCGCCGCAGCCGCGCGGGTCTGTCCGATCCGAATCGCCCGATCGGTTCGTTCCTGTTCATGGGACCGACTGGAGTCGGCAAGACCGAATTGGCTCGGGCAGTTGCCGAATTCCTGTTCGACGACGAACGAGCGATGGTGCGCATCGACATGGGCGAATACATGGAGAAGCACTCGGTGTCGCGCCTCATCGGAGCTCCTCCGGGTTATGTGGGTTACGACGAAGGTGGCCAGTTGACCGAGGCGGTTCGCCGTCGCGGATACACCGTCGTACTTCTCGACGAGATCGAAAAAGCCCATCCCGATGTGTTCAACGTTCTGCTCCAAGTTCTGGACGATGGTCGGCTCACCGATGGTCAAGGGCGAACAGTGGATTTCACCAACACGGTGATCGTGATGACGTCGAACCTCCCTGGGGATCCCATTCACTTCTTCAAGCCGGAATTCGTGAACCGGATCGACGAGATCATTCGATTCCGTTCGCTCACCGAGGCTGATCTGACCCACATCGTCGCCATTCAGCTCGAGCATCTGAAGTCGAGACTCGAGGCGCGCCGGATCAGTCTGGTGGTCACACCTGCAGCGATGCAGCATCTCGCCACCGCCGGCTTCGATCCCGTCTTCGGTGCGAGGCCGTTGAAGCGAGTGATCCAGAAGGAGATCGGTGACCGGGTTTCACTGCTGATTCTCGAGGGTCGAGTCGGCGAAGATGCAGCGATCGAGGTCGATGTCGTCGACGACGAGCTGGTGTTGACGACATCGTGACCGAGTCGAGTCGCAGCACTCTCCGATATCGCAGCACGAGACAAGTAGCGTGGGATCGTCCCCTGCAAGGAGCTTTCCATGTCTGTCACCGTCGTCGTCGGAGCCCAATGGGGTGATGAAGGCAAAGCGAAAGTCATCGACCTTCTCGCCCGTGAACATCAGGTGGTCGCGAGATACCAGGGCGGCCACAATGCAGGTCACACAGTGGTTGTCGGCGACGAGAAATACGCTTTGCAACTCATTCCGTCCGGTGTTCTCTACGAGCACGTCACTCCTGTCATCGGTAACGGCGTGGTCGTCGATCTGCCGACACTCTTCGACGAGATCGATCGTCTGGAGTCACGCGGGATCTCATGTGGTCGACTTCGGGTGTCGAGTCAGGCGCATCTGATCTTCCCGTGGCACCAGATGCTCGATGCACTCGCCGAAGCCCGTCTCGGGGACGCGAAGATCGGGACCACGCTCAAAGGCATCGGGCCTGCCTACGCGGACAAGGCGAACCGAACGGGTGTGCGTGTCGGGGCCTGTCGAGATCTCGAATCGTTCGCAGCCCAGATGCGTGAAGCGGCTCGTCGGCAGAGTGAACTCATTACCCACCTCGGGGGAGAAGGTTTCGATACCGAAGCAATCGTCAGCCGCTTCACCGAACTTGCTCGACGTCTGCAGCCCTATGTCGAGGACACTGTCGGACTGTTGCACGATGCCGTCGAGCATGGACACGATGTGCTTCTCGAGGGGGCTCAGGCAACATTTCTCGATCTCGACCACGGCACCTATCCCTTCGTGACGTCGTCGAACCCGACGGCGGGAGGAGCGAGCGCCGGTTCCGGTCTCGGACCGAGGCTGCTCGATCGAATCATCGGAATCAGCAAGGCCTACACGACGCGTGTCGGCTCGGGCCCCTTTCCCACCGAGGCTCTCGACGAGTACGGCGACAGGTTGATCGACATCGGGCACGAGTTCGGCACGGTGACGGGTCGACGCCGACGTGCAGGGTGGATCGACTGCGTGATGCTGCGCCAAGCCGCCCGGGTGAACACGCTCACCGAACTCGCTCTCACCAAGCTCGATGTCATGGACGATTTCGACGAGATCAAGATCTGCACCGACTATCGAATCAGCGGCGAATTGGTCGAGGGGTATCCCGATCGAGTCGAAGTCCTCGGTACGGTCGAACCCGTGTACACCACGCTGCCCGGTTGGAAGTCCAGCCTGCGAGAGTGTCGTAACCAGAGCGATCTGCCGGTGAAAGCGCGCGAGTTCATCGACATCATCGAACACAATGTCCGATTGCCGATCACGATCGTCGGAGTCGGCCCGGAACGTGACGAGGTCATCCGTCGTCCAGAAACTGCAGGTCGCACATGATCCCTCGCTATTCGTTGCCCGAGATGGAGGAGATCTTCTCCGATGTGTCCAAGTTCGGCCGTTGGATCGAGATCGAACTTCTCGCAACCGAAGCGCACAGCATGCTCGGCGTCGTTCCGCACGAAGATGCCGAGACGTGTCGACGCTCCGCTCCTCTCGCAGACGAGGCATTCATCGATGCAGTTGCCGAACGTGAACGGGTCACCGAACACGACGTTGCTGCTTTCGTCGACGTTCTCCAGGACAGGATTGGCGGTACACCCGGGACCTGGATCCATTACGGATTGACATCGAGTGACATCGTCGACACCGCGTGGTGTTGGATGTTGCGAGATGCAGCTGATCTGCTCATCGAGGCGTCGTCGAAGTTGCTCCGTGTTCTCGTCAATCTCGCGAAGGCACATCGCAACACGGTCATGATCGGACGGACACACGGCATGCATGCCGAGCCGACGACGTTCGGAACCAAGGTTGCGTTGTGGGCGCTACAGGTCGAACGAGATCGCGAGCGTCTCACGGCTGCTCGCAAGAGCATCGCAGTGTGCAAGTTGTCGGGAGCCGTCGGGACGTATTCGAACATCGATCCGCGTATCGAAGCTGCTGTCGGCGAGACTCTCGGCCTCGAGCCTGTTCCCGCGACCCAGGTGATCTCGCGTGACCGTCATGCCGAGTACATGTGGGCGTGCGCCTCCGTGGGCACGACGTGCGAAATGATCGCGGTCGAACTTCGTCATCTTCAGCGCACCGAGGTGCGTGAAGTCGAAGAAGGTTTCCGTTCCGGTCAGAAGGGCTCATCGGCGATGCCGCACAAGCGCAACCCAATCTCTGCCGAGACGATCAGCGGTTTGTCACGTGTGCTGCGGGGAAATTTGCAGGCAGCGCTACAGGACGTTGCCTTGTGGCACGAACGCGACATCTCCCACAGTTCGGTCGAGCGGGTGATCCTGCCGGATTCATCCCTCCTC
>JBIIKC010000164.1:0-4020 GCA_044233375.1 Ilumatobacteraceae bacterium | reverse complement strand
TTGTTCCGAATTGACGATCGCATACCCGGGTTGCTGGGTTCCGACGTACAACTGCGGCCGCTCGGCTGCGATCTCGCTGTAGATCGGGCGCCCGTCGTTCGTGATTTGACTGGCACTCGCTGCCACGACGCCGCAACCGTGTGTGTAGATCAGATGACGCGACACCCACGTCTTGTTGGGAATACCTTCAGGGTTCAATTCACGGGCCGCTACGAACGTTTGCTGAGTTCGACCGTTGATCTCGTACCGGTCCACGTCGAGATCATTGATCGAATAGAAAGCGAACAGTCCCTGGTCGAGGGCGTAGCGATCGCGCATCTCCCTGATGTCCAACAGACGTGAATCGGACAATGCGGGCGCGTGGGTCGCCACCTGCTGTCGATCGACTGGTCCATCGGTGACCGGTACGACTTCGACATCATCGATACCCATGGCGGCCTGCGTAGCTTCGATGTTCAGGCCGATGTACGGCCGCTCGCGTGTCGTCACATTCGGTTGAACGACGAAGCGCTGGATGATTGCCGGGTAAACAGCACCTGCAACAACTGCAACCACTGCCCACAGTGCCATCGACAACAGCGGTAGACGCCATCCACCCCAGCGGATGCCGGCGATGAACAACGCCGCGACCAACAGGCTGATCATGATCAGCAAGTTGATGGCAGGAAGCTCTGCCTTCACATCGGTGTATGTCGCACCTTGAACCACACCGCGACCCGAGACTGTCAACTCGAATCGCTGGAGCCAATAGTCGACAGCTTTGATCACGGCAAGCAAGGCGAACAGGATGCTCAGGTGGATGCGCGCTCCGCGCATGATCCGCTCGCCAGGTGTCTGGACACGAATCGACCCGTTGAGGAAGTGCATGGCCGCAGTCAGCATCGTGATCAGAACCACGGCTGCGAAGGCCCAGTCGATCGAGAATGCCAGGAACGGTAGACGGAAAACGTAGAAGCCGACGTCCGCGCCGAACTGAGGATCCTCGACACCGAACGACTGCGAATTGCGGAAGAGCAGCCATTCCTGCCACTGAGCAATTGCCGGAAGACCGACCATCAGACCGAAGAGAATCGAAACGACCATGCGCAGAAGTCGCGTTCGCCGACCAACGATCGTTCGGTATCGCTCGATGACATCCTTCTCCGGACCGACGAGCGGATCCGAAGGCGCCAGTCTCTCAGCCAGAGTCAGGCTGGCAAACGCAATGATCGCGAACGCGATGCTGAAGACGACTCCGAGGAGTACCTTCGAGCCGAGTGTCGCCCAGAACACCGATCCCTTGTCGACGGAGCCGAACCACAAGAGATCGACATAGAAGTTGGCAAGGGTGCGCGCCGAGAGGAACAGGATGACGACAACGACAACGATGGCGAGAAGGATGATCCTTCCCTTCGATGCCCATTGGGGTCGGCCTGCGGATGACCGCCGGCGCGGACCGCGGGGAAGGTCCGAGGAAGGTCGCACGAGTTCAGGCTAGTTCTGATCTGGAACAAGGACACATCGGCATCCTGCATGAGCAGGTGCGTGGGTGTGACCTGTGGGGAACTCCTCGCCTCCCGTGACGAATCCACCGAGGGAGTTGTCCTCGGCATCGGCACACGGGGGCCCATCCGGATCGACCTTCCAGCAGACCCTCATCGACGGATCGAGAACTGCCGCTGCACCTCGACCGTACGCAACGAGCGCCACATCGTCCATGTGCTCGTCGATGAACTGGTTCTTCCACTCTCGGTAGACGAGGCGGATGAGTCCTGAGAGTTCGGGATTGCTGTCGGACGACTGCGAGATGCTGCGCTCGAGGCGTTCTCTCAACGGATCGATCAACGTGAAGACCACGAACTCGTGAATCGCGGACTTCTGTGCCTCGATCGCCGTCATGAGATCTTTTTCGGATTCGCTGGACAATGACCGGGCGCCAGCGAGTGCTGCTTCATTGAGAAGATTGGTCAAGGACGCAACGTACCGTCCGCCGTGTTCGGTCCGAGACCCGACGAGTGCCTCGAGACGACGAATGACCGGCTTGCCTCGCAAGATGTCGAGAACCTGATTCTGTTCATCTGCCAAGACTCGCTTCACCATTCGACTCATCGCAACGATGATCGGAATCAGGGCTTCGTTGCGACTTGCAAAGCAAGCACTGTCGTCGACGCCCGTACTGACAGGAACGACCACCGGCCTCGGCTCGTTCTGGACCTCATCGCGTCGCTCAGGACGAGGAACGTGTCGCGACACGTCTGCGGCAACTGTCTCTGTGCTGGCTCGGCGCAAGCGTTCGAAGATGTCGCCGGCATCGATCTTCGGACGGCTTTCTCTCCGAGCGTTGTCTGACTGCTCAGCCGGGGTGTCATCGACCACCGGTTCACTGCGTCGAGCTTCGACTGCTCGGGATTCGGCGCGTGCGAACAAGGGAACGACGTTCGAGACGGGTTCATGTTCGATCTCGTCGTCTTCGTCGACAGGAGTGGGCTCGAAGGTGATTTCCTGGACGACATGACCCTTTGCCTCTGCGGCCACTTCGTCCACAGTGGTATCGCTGGCTGTGTGGATCTCTTCGTCGTCCTCTGAATCGTGGATGTGCTGCTCATCTGGAGGGAATTCCGGCGCAGACGAGGGAGGTCGAACTGCTTCGAGGCGCTCGATTTCATCGGCCTGCACGATCACTGGAACCGGTCCAGTCGTCGGAGCAAGGTTCACGAATGCGGTGGGCTCATCTGCGGGCTGAACGAGATCTCGCAGGACGTCATCGGTTGCGGTTCGCGCTCGCTCGAAGGCATGCACCAGACGTTCCCGTCCGTGGTAGAGGTCTTGGAGCTGTTCGCGAGCCAACTCTCTACGGCGCGCCACATCGGCGAGAACTCGCTCCCGATAGGAGCGTGCCTCATTGACCATCTCTCGGCCTTGTTGTTTGGCCATCAAGATCTCTGCCTCGGCATCGGACGTGGCGTCCTGCCTACGACGCGCACACTCGAGTTCGGTCTCTTCCCGAATTCGAGCGGCCTCTTCCGAGGCTTCCTTGATGATGCGCCCAGCCGCATCTTCGGAACGTTCCCGAATCTTGCGGGCAGCTTCACGCGCGGCCTCGATGATGCGCGCCGTCTCCTCACCCAGAAGCTCGGCGATCATCGCCTCGTTCATGTCGGCTGAAACCAACGGCTTCGCCTGCTTGGCTTCACGTACCTCTCGCTCGAGAAAGACGACCCGTTCCTGCAATCTCGCCATTTCGGCTGAGACCATACGAAGGAAATCACGGACCTCTGTTTGATCGAAGCCCCGACGCGCCGGGGAAAAAGACGCTCCCGCCACCGCTGATGGCGATGACGGATCCGGGCGCGAAAACGAAAGGACCATCCGCGCCATCGTACGAAAGATCCGAGGACCAGATGTGTCAATCAGCGGTCGAGCGTGATGGGCGACCCTCCGAGTCGCTCCAACTCCCTCAATGCCTCCTCGAGTGTGGCTACGGCGATGATTTCGACATCGTCACCCACCACTCGGCGCGCCTCGTCGATCTCTGCTTCAGATTGGGAAGCAGGCACAATGAAGTACTTCACTCCGGATTGACGCACGGCTATCGCTTTTTGCAACAGGAGGCCGATCGCCCCCACGGACCCATCATCAGCGATCGTTCCGGTGACAGCGACACCTCCTTCAGGTGTCAATTCACCTGCCGAAAGCGCATCGATGAGTGCGAGAGTGAACGACAGGCCAGCTGACGGTCCGCCGATCCTGTCCGTGTCGATCTCGATCTCGAACGGCAGGTCGACTGTCCTCGTGTCTCGGGCGATGAATCCGATCAAAGTACGACCTTCTTCGGGATCTGCCACGAGTTCGACCTCGGTCGTGCGCTCGTCATCGGAATCGAGCGATGTCACCACCAGACGAGCTATGTCTCCCGGCTTTGCAGTCGTCAATACCTCTGCGAGTTGTGACAGCGTGTCCGTTTTCACGACTTCGCTTTCGGACTCGTCTCCGATGATCTCGATGGACTTCACAACATCGCCAACAGCAAGTGACCGACAT
>JBIIKC010000328.1:0-3361 GCA_044233375.1 Ilumatobacteraceae bacterium | reverse complement strand
GGTGAGAAGGTCGGCTGGTGGCAGAAGACGGTTCAGCTGGACCTCGAGGCCAAAGGTCAATTGAAGCGCGATCCCAAATCGAAACCGATGAAGTGGTATCACGTGTAGAGACACGCGCGCTTTAGGTCGGCGATCACGTCGCCATCAACACCCACGATGTCATTCGGGTTTGCGCCGAACACGTCGTCGCCCCGATAGCACCCCACACTTCGTCTTACTGAAACAAGTCTGGATCCACGACACAGGCAGATGAGGTCCCCGACCAAAGGAAGGCACGTCACGTTTGGGTTTCGCAACCCTTCGAGTGCGACGGTATCAATCTCTCGAAGTGTCTCTAATCGCTCATCAGACCCAGCGCACGGGCAGCCTCGTCGGCGACTCCTACGCCGTGGCCGTGGCGCAACAGGAGAAGCCCATCGATCCTGGCGATGACACTGAGTGCGCCGCGACGTCGATCTCGCTCGACCGGAGCATCGATCCGATCCGACAACCAGCGAATCCACTCATCCAAGATCGATCTCGAAATCCGGTCATACGGCTCAACCTTGGCTGCTGACAAGCCGACCACCTCCAGAAACAGCGCAAAGATCTGATCCGCATTCTTCTTCGTGAGTGCTGGCCAAGCCATCTTCAAGAGCTCGTCAGGCGATCGGCGATCGTCCCCGAACGCCCGCTCGAGGATCGACTGCATCCGCACCGAGAGCGCCTCCACGGCTGCCATGACAAGGTCTACCTTGGAAGGAAGGTAGTAGACCACCATGCGATCGCTGATCCCGAGATCTTCTGCAACCCTGCGAAACGTGAGTTTGGCGATCCCATCACGCAAGGCAATAGACGCAGCCGCCTCGACCACCTCGTCGCGCGAATGCCGGTAACCCACTCCCTTGACTGTAGCGATCACTACGTTTATCTTTCTTGTAGTCACCACTACAAGAAAGGGGTTTCCATGCGTCACCCGAATCCGAAAGCCGTCGTCGAACAGTTCGTGTCGTTCATCGAACGCCTCGACTGGCATCAGCTTCCTGGGGCCTGGACCGAACTCCCAGTTGTCGGCGTGTTCGCGACTCGAGTGCGCAAGATTGCGAAATGGCCAGACTTCTTCAACCCGGCGACGATCCAGAACGGATTTGCCGCTGCCTCAGAAGGTGCACCATGAAGACTCTCCGTACCTACAGTGGCCAACTCGCGGCATTCATCACCTTGGCAGTTGGTGGATGGATCGGCTACTTGCTCGTCTTCCAACACTTCTTCCCCAATGACTACGACCCAACCGAATCTCGCTCCGTCTTCTGGGCTTGGTTACTGGCCGCGACCGCATTGTTCGTCTCCGTGGAAGTTGGCGCCTTTCGCCTTCTCTCGACTCCCCGATCGTGGAGACCCAGCATGGCAATCGCTGGAATCGCTCCGGCACTCGTCCTCGACTCACTTGCTACGACGTTCTCCTCATGAAGCGACTGCATATTCAGCAACGATTCTTGGTGGTGCGGGGGTTCTCTTGCTCGTCGCACTTTGTCTCGGGCCGGGAAGCGATCGCTCCGACTGACCACGCCTCAGGTCGGTGACCGCGCCGCCTTGGGTTCAGGCAACTCAATCAGCGAGCGCGTCGAGGAAATCCTCACCATCGACCCCGGCCTGACGAAGGACTCCTCCAAGTGTTCCTCGCTTCATTTCACGATGCATGGGAACAACACATGCGTTCGCCCCCTTGCGCATCATCACATGACTTCCCCGTTGGCGAGCTACTCGATAGCCGAGTCGTTCGAGCGCACGAATGACCTCGGAACCGGAGACAACGGGAAGTTCAGGCAACGTCAGCGACACGAATGGTCGTCACGACTGGCTTCTGGCGCAGAGGCAACGGGAACTCCTCGAGGTAGAGCTCAGTTGCTTCGGTCAGATTTGCGAGAGCTTCCGCTTCAGTTTCACCTTCTGAGACCGTTCCGGTCTCCGGGTTCAACGCAGAAAAGCCACCTTCAGGAGCAGCCCAGAGCACAGCACTCAGTTCAACCTGATGTGGCGCATCCGACGACATGGCCTCATTCAACCCGACGGTTGCATCGAATTCAAGCGATGATCTTCAAGATCACTTCAAGTCGGTGACCGCGCCGCCGCTGGCTTCCTCCAACTTGTGCAGCTTGATGCCGAACACGTTGCGGCTCAAACAGCCGCCGTTACCACCTGTCACCAACCGGGTTGTACTGCAAGAGATCCGGATCGATCAATACGTGGAGTTGCTTCGTGTGACCAAACGGCGGCGCGCCACGACTGGGTTTGGGGCGTCAAACTCTGAGTCGCTATTCGGACCCACGTCGCGGGCGAGAAACGAGTTCTCCTCCGCAATTCGGACACCGAAACGTCATTTCAGTGGCACATGTCGTGCAAAACGTGCACTCGAAACTGCAGATCACTGCATTGCCTGTATCGGTGAGCGCGGTGTTGCAGCGCTCACATACGGTTCGCATCTCCAACATACGACTAGCCCTCCCTTGACCAGAGCTCATCAATGAATCGCTGATCTTCATCGAACAGCCAACATTCCCGCAACTTCTCATCCTGAACTCGGTACAACAAGATTCGACGGACTCGCTGTGGTGGACTGCCAAGGTCCTCCACGGCAATCAACGCACCAAGCGATTCGCCAACGAGAACATCCTCGACCGCGATCAACTTTCGTGCGGTGCGGACTGAAGCTTGTCCGAGAATGCTGAATGCAGCATCACGACCTCTATGGGTTCCTGCAAGCGGACTTTGCCCCATGTAATGAAGTTCTATGTCGTCGTGATACGAAGCCAAGACTTTTTCAAGATCAGAAGCAAGCCAGGCATCTGCATAACTACGAAGTACTCGCTGTGTTTCGTCTCTTTTGGACACGAAATGATTGTACGTTCACTCAGTCCGTCCTCTCAGTGACAGCTCCACCGCTGGCACGAACGAGATCGTTCGGCGCAGTCGGAAACTTTCACTGTCCTACAGCAGCCCACACGACATGTCACGAACTGAGTCGTACTGGAACAGATCCGGATCAGTGAACACGCGGAGTTGCTTCGTGTGACCGAAGGGTGGCACGCCACGTCTGGGTCTGGAAACCCATCGACATTCAGCGAACCGTAGTCTCTACAAGCCCTCCTCGGCCCTGAAGTGAGCGACTATCGCGTTGGCGTGACCATGGCCCAACCCGTGATCGGACTTCAACATCGCAACCATGTCCGAATGGCGAGCGCTCTTCATCTTCTCCAACAATGACTTCCAGTGGGAAATCGGCTTGCCATAGGTCTTCTCGATTGAGGGGAAGTACGAAGCAGGTCCGGACACCTTCTTTTCGGCCACACACTCAGAATAGTCATGCGAGCTCAGCTGCGCT
>JBIIKC010000163.1:0-4040 GCA_044233375.1 Ilumatobacteraceae bacterium | reverse complement strand
CTTTCTCGAAGCATGTGTTCGTTCGCGACGCAACATCATCGTCGCCGGCGGAACTGGAACAGGGAAGACGACGCTGCTTCGCGCCCTGATGAACGAGATCCCCTATCACGAGAGAATTGTGACGATCGAGGATGCATTCGAACTCGGTATCGAACGATTCGCCCAACTCCATCCGGACCACGATGCCCTTCAGTCTCGTCACGCCAACGTCGAAGGTCATGGAGCCATACCTCTTGCAGATCTGACGAGGATGGCTCTGCGCATGGACCCCGATCGCGTCATCGTCGGCGAGGTGCGTGGCGCCGAAGCATTTCCGATGCTGCTGGCCATGAGTCAGGGAAACAACGGATCGATGTGCACGATCCACGCCGATTCGACGAAGTCGGTGTTCTCCAAACTTGCGGCATACGTATCGATGGCGAACACGGGTCTTCCGATCGATGTCATCAATCTTCTCGTTGCGAATGCAGTTCACGTGGTCATCCACATCGAGTTGACCGTCAGCGGCCGACGAATCACCAGTATCCGTGAAGTCGTGGACAGCGATGGTCCGCGTATCGTGTCGAACGAGATCTATGCCAGCAATGGCGGTTCTCCAGCACATGCTGTCGTACCAGTCTCGACCCGAATGCGTCAGATCCTCGACTCGGCAGACCCGTCGAGCCGAGCGACTCCATTCGAGGAGATGCGCTGGAGATGATCATCGGATGGCGAATCTTCACAGGAATGACGTTTGCAATCGGCATCTTGTTCGTCCTTGCCGGAGCCAGAGGTCTACGGATCATCGGTTCGCTTCCGATCAGAACCTCCGTCGACACGCGTGACGAGAGGGAGATCGTCGAAGCCTTGGCAGTGTGGACCGAACAGTTGCGTGACACCATCGCAGGGGCAAGTGGCATCGAACAGGCGATCACGGTCACTGCGAGGACCGCACCGCCGCTGCTTCGCCCCGCAGTCGAGAGACTGTCGGCCCGAATCGGGTTCACGCCGCTGCAGCATGCCGTGCGCGAGTTCGCATCGGAGGTGGACCATCCTCTCGCTGATTTCGTCGCAGCTGCGCTGATCACTGCAGCAGAGAATCAGGTACGCGAGATGGGATCTCTTCTCGGGCATCTTGCGCAATGCTGTCGTGACGACGTTTCGATGCGTACGAGAGTCTGGGTGGCACGTGCCCGCACTCGCAGTGCGGTGAGAATCATTGCAGTCGTTGTGGTGGTCTTCGTTCTCGGTCTGATCCTCTTGGATCCGGACTATCTCGAGCCGTACGGAACTCCGACAGGGATTGCCGTCGCAGTGCTCATCGCTGGGATGTTCGCGGGATCGTTCGCGGCCATGAAACGACTCGGACGAATCGAGAATCCGGTGAGGTTCATTGCCCGACGAGAGATGGTTGAGCCATGATTCTGATCCTCGGAGCTGCACTGGGAGGCGGTCTCGTCGTATTGCGCCGATCTTTGCGACCGATACCTCTCGCCGATCGCCTGGCCAAATACGGAGTGACGTCTCATCGCGGGTCGAAATCGGTCTGGCACAACATCGTCACGACGATTCGGGTCAGAGCGAAGATCGACGAAACCGATCTCGCAATATGCGGGTCGGCAGCTGAGACGATCGCCGCGCAGCGACTGATGTTCGGTCTCGCAGGATCAGGCTCTCCGCTCGCAGTCTGGATCACGACGTCACTCGGTGGAGTCGCCGTACCCACCCACGTCGTCATGGTGACGGCGCTCGTACTCGGGTTCGTGGGCTTCCAGTATCCGGCGAGGCACATTCGACGATTGGCACACCGACATCGCCGTCGGTTTCGCACCTCGCTGTCGGCATACCTCGATCTCGTCTCGATCATGCTCGCAGGAGGGGGTGGGATCGAAACGGCACTTCACAGCGCGGCTGAGGTCGGTGACGGCCCGACATTCGCTGCGATTTCGGACGCGCTCGACGTTGCTCGAGCCACGCGACGATCTCCGTGGGACACATTGGCAGAGGTGGGCACCCGCTTCGGCGTAGGTGAGCTTCCGGAACTCGCTGCGACAGTTCGACTCGGAGGAGAGCAAGGCGCGCGAATGACGGCATCTCTGATCGCAAAGGCTTCCGCAATGCGATCGAGAGAACTTGCCGATGTCGAGGCGCGGGCCAATGAGGCGACCGAACGTATGGGACTTCCGATGGTGCTTCTGTTCATCGGGTTTCTCGTACTTCTCGGATATCCGGCGATGCATCTCATTACGAGCGGATTCGAGGGCTGAATCAACATGAAAGGACAGGACATGGGCACATTCGGACAGATGTGGGAGTACTACTCGATTCGCTGGTCGGCTCAGCGGGAACAGGACTGCGACAGAGGTGAAGTGAGTGCGACGACGATCGTTCTTGCTGCAGCGCTGATTGCTTTGGCTCTCTCGGTCGGCGTCATCATCACCGACAAAGTGCGCAACAAGGCGAACAGTCTCGACCTCGGATGAGCCCGAAGATTCCCCAGTTCTGCCAGAGCGAGCTCGATCGAGGTGAACATCGACGAGATCGGGGTGAAACGACGACGCAGATCGTTCTTGTCGTTCCGATTGTGGTGTCGATCCTGATGATCGCAGTTCAATCGGCGATCTATTTCCACACTTCGGCAGTTGCCGGTGCAGCGGCATCTCACGGAGCTTCGGCTGCAGCAGTTCGAGGTGACACGATCGACGCAGTCACGCACCTGGGTCGAGAAGCAGCACAACTGGTACTCGCAGAAGCCGGTGTACGTGATTCGCTCCTACCCGATGTGATCGTTTCCACTGAGACCGTGTCGGTGGGTGTGGAAGTCGAGGTCCCGCGCATCGTGCCATACTTCCCCCGCACCGTTCGTCGAGTGGCAACCGAACCCAGAGAGCGGTTCCTGACCGAGTCGATGAGATGAAGAGGGCACGTCGAGTGGATGAACGGATTCATCCGTCGAACTCGGGAAGTGCAGCTCTGGAACTCGTTCTGCTGACTCCGGTCCTGGTGGCCTTGATGTTGTTCATCGTCTTCGCCGGACGAGCTGGCGAGGGGATGAGCGAACTGCGCCATGCAGCCGATCAGGGTGCCCGAGCAGCGTCTCAAGCATCTCGCACGCGCATGCATCAGGCGGCACGTGCTGCCGTTCTCGTGGACCTGCGCACATCAGGGTTGTCTTGTGTCGATCCAACCGTTGCCGTCGCAACCGCGATGACGGCGATCGGAACATCTGTGACAGTCACTGTGGCCTGTCGCGTTTCGGATGCAGGTCTGCGACTCCTGCGCGTCGGACCGCGAATGATGCGTGCGTCGTCCACCGAGATCATCGACCGCTTCCGATCGGAGACGTGAATGATGGCGACGTCTTCGACCGGCGTCGATCGCGGTTCGATCACAGCGTTCGTGGTTTGCTTGGCCATGACGTTCATCGTCACAGCGGGGCTGGCGGTGGACAGCGGGCGACTCGTCGAGGCTCGAATCGCAGCTGCAGATCATGCCGAGAACGCCGCTCGAGTCGCAGTTCAGCAAGTGGGAGGAATTCGTACAGGAGAGAGAACCGTGGACCCGGTTCGGGCGCGCCGAGCTGCTGGACAGTATCTGGCCCAGTTCGCGCTCACGGGAGACATCCGGATCGAACCGAAGTCCGTCACGGTGACAGTGAGGTTGACCAAGGACATGACGTTGCTACGTCTGGTCGGCGTCTCGAGACGGCAGGTGAGCGCCGAACGTCGAGCTGAGCTGATCGACCGATGAAGCGGAGAGCCGTCGTCTACCCTGCTCGGTTCGCCTTCGGGGTCGGGTTGATCGCGCCCATCCTTCTCGGTGGCCGAATCCTGATGGCAGGCACGGAAGCGGGGCCGACCCCGGGGGATCGAATACGAAGGGTCATCAGCGAGGTCGGTGGTGGAGACATCGGCGAGGAAACGGTTCTCACCGTTTGTGCGGTCGTCATGGTCGCAACTTGGTCGAGAATCGTGTGGGCGTCGGTGAGTGTTGCGGTGTGTCACTGGCGGGGACGTGAGCCGACTCGAGTCGACCGTCCGCTGACCCGACTCGTTCTTCGC
>JBIIKC010000162.1:0-4041 GCA_044233375.1 Ilumatobacteraceae bacterium | reverse complement strand
TCCAGCCGACGGGCTGGTGCAGGTGCATGGGGTGACCGGAGAGACCTTCGTTCTGGTAGTGAACCATCATGACTTCATCGACTCGGAGCGTGTAGGCCTCGGTTGCGGGAAACGACTTGCCGTTCAAAGACAGTCCGATGACACCCGAATCGTTGAGGACCATCGTCATCTCTTTGTCGATACGGGTGTACCCCTTGCTCTTCAACGAATCAGGAATGGGCATCTGGCCAACCATGAACGAACCAAACATTCCATCGGGAATTTGAACCTGGGCATCGTGGTGCGGGTGGTAGATGCCGACAGCTGGCTCGAGCGTTGTGAACTCGTAGGTGAACGTCTCACCGGGTGTGACGGGCTTCTGGGTGTAGGGATCGACTCCGTCGTACTTGTTGGGAACTCGAATTCCGTGGAAGTGGATCGTGGTGGACACATCGAGTTCGTTCTTGAGGACGATCCGCACGTCGTCACCGACTTCGACGCGAATCTCGGGGCCAGGAACAACGCCGTTGTACGTCTTGGCCTTGACGATCTTGCCTGGCTCGACTTCCCAGTCGACTTCTTCGGCGGTGAGGTAGAAGACCTTCGTTCCGTCAGCCTCGATCGTCGGTTCGAGAATCTGTCCGCCCTTTTCACCCATGGTCCTGGCCGGAAATGTCTTGGCACGAATCTCCATCGCCTCGTCCATTTCTTGCCAGTTCGCGAATCCGTGCAGTCCCTCGGGAACACCGCCTGCACTCGCAGCGCCCACATCGGATGTCACCGTCAGAGTTGCGACCATTCCCGATGCGGCATGACCGGCGATCTCACACAAAGCGTCGTAGACACCTTCGGACAGCGTCCCGAGGTCGAGGATCTCGGACTCACCACCGAGTAGGTCCGAGGACTTCTTCTCGAGAGCAGGGATCGAAAAGTTGTGCACCATCGTTCCGGTGTTCACGACACGCAGTTGAACGCTGCCAGGGGGTACGACGATTGCGGCAGGCGTGATGGCGAATTCCGACAACTGCACATCGACGACGGTCGCCGCTGACTCGCCTGACGCAGTTGAACCACCACCTTCGGACAAACCAGTCAGGGCCGCAACTGCTACGAAGAGCGCAGCAATGGCGACGCCGAAGGAACCCCACATCAACACGGAACGATCATCAGGACTCATGGTTTTCACCCTGCCTGCTCGGAGCAGAACGCGCTCAGTGATGAGAGGCAGGACTGTTAGGGACTTTGGTCCCAGCATTGGACATGTTCGGGCATCTTGCTGAGCATGTGAGAGGGATCTCCTTCAGCGAACCCGACATGTCAGAGCAGCGGCACGCTCCACTCGATGCGCGTCCCATTGCCGCCAGGTGACTCGATGACGCAGGATCCACCGCGAACTTCGGCGCGGGTTCGGAGGTTGCGCAATCCATTGCCCGAGTTGAGGTCGATGTCGGCAGGGAGCCCGAGCCCGTTGTCGACGACACGCACGGTGACCGAGTGATCCTGGACGACGATCTCGACGGACGCCATCGTTGCTCGAGAATGACGTGCCACGTTTGCCAAGGACTCGCGCAATGCCGCTGTGAGATCTGGCCGCAAGAGAGGAGAAACCAGGTTCTCGAGTGGGCCCTGAATGTTCAGACGCGGGGAGAACCCGAGAACACGTGCGGATTGCGCGATGATGTCACCCAATTCCTGACCGAGTGAGCCCTCGCGGCGCGCTGCGCCGAGCGTGAACACGCTGGTCCGAATCTCCTTGATGATGGTGTCGATCTCGTCGACGGCGGTCTCCAAGCGGAGTCCCGACTCGCCCGGTTCCTTCATTGCAATGGCCTGTAATTCGAGTCCGAGTCCGAAGAGCCGTTGGAGCACAGTGTCATGGAGATCTCGAGCAATGCGCTCGCGTTCACTCGAGAGTGTCAACATCTCTTGGGTTCTTCGAAGTCGCTCGGCATCCTCCAAGCGTTCGGAAATGTCTCGAATCGAGGCAATAGTCAGTGGACGGCTGGGATTGACAATGGGGGACAGGCTGATTTCGACTGAGAATTCACCACCGTCGGCTCTCGTTGCCGTCAGAGTCAAACCCCGACCCATCGGGCGAGGTTTCGGATCCTCGCCATACTTGGCTCGCAGTTGGGCATGTCGGGAACGAACTTGGTTCGGAACCAGGATGTCGATGGACTGGCCGATGAGTTGCCCCGGTTCGTATCCGGTCAAGCGACACAGGGCGTCGTTCACGAAAACGATGGTGCCGTTCTCATCGCACAGGAGGAGTCCGTCAGGCCCTTGCGAGAGGACTTGCCTGAGGACGTCGTCACTCAGAGTGTGAGATCGCGAGTCCGAAGCGGTGAAGTCCCTCGAAGGCCCGCCAACGCCATTGTTCGGTGCCATGGGATCACCCTAGGTGCAGAGCCATGGGATCACCCTAGGTGCAGAGCCATGGGATCACCCTAGGTGCAGAGCCATGGGATCACCCTAGGTGCAGAGGTGGTCAGGGAGCAGATGTGTTCGGCCCGGAAAGTGACCTTGGTCCCTGAAACCGAGGCTCCCGAGACGGCAGACTCCCCGACATGTCCGGGCCGATTTCCGTCTTTCTCCTCGACGACCACGAGGTCGTGCGCCAAGGAGTCCGCTCGCTTCTCGAATCGACGGGTGACATCCGTGTTGTCGGCGAGGCTGGTTCGGCTGCGGATGCGCTTGCGCGTATCAAGGCCTCGAATCCCCGGGTAGCGATTCTCGATGTGCGATTGCCGGACGGTAATGGCGTCGAGGTGTGTCGCGAAGTGCGAAGCGAGTTCCCGGACGTGCTGTGCTTGATGTTGACGTCGTACACCGACGATGAGGCGCTCTTCGAAGCGATCATGGCTGGTGCATCGGGGTACGTCCTCAAACAGATCAGAGGGAATGAACTGGTGCAGGCGGTCAAACGGGTCGCTGCCGGAGAATCGCTCCTCGATCCGGCTGTCACAGGGCGCGTCTTGCGACGGCTTCGAGAACCAACACCCGAGGACGAGCGCCTGGCGCGCTTGACCGAGCAGGAGCGAAAGATTCTCGATCTCATTGCTGAAGGTTGTACGAATCGGCAGATCGGGCAGCGCCTGCATCTTGCCGAGAAAACTGTGAAGAACTACGTGAGCAACATGCTGTCGAAATTGGATATGGGGCGACGAACAGAGGCGGCCGTTTTCGCAACTCGTCTCGAATTCGCCAAGGCACGAGAAATCGACTGATGCTGCTGAGGTCGAAGGATCCCCAACTCGAGAAATGATCGGTCGAGAAAACTCGGGACGAGAGTTGCCAGTTCCTCAGTTCGGCGGCCGGGATGCGAGCTGTTCGACTCCAAGGAGAAGTCTGTCGACATCGTCAGTGGTGATGTATCGCACGACGCCAGCGCGAATGACTCCGCCACTGTCGAGGAGTCCCAGGTGGTCGACGACTTCGACTGCGTAGGCATGGCCATCCCAAAGAGCGATGCGATCGGTCGCCAGGCTCTGACTTGCGTGAGCGGGGTGGACTCCCTCGATTGTGAAAGCAGCAGTCGGTGCGCGCAATTGTCCATCGGTCGGACCGATGCGCGTCACGCCGCAGATGTGACCGAGACCGTTCCA
Source organism: Ilumatobacteraceae bacterium (assembly GCA_044233375.1). Classification (GTDB taxonomy): domain Bacteria; phylum Actinomycetota; class Acidimicrobiia; order Acidimicrobiales; family Ilumatobacteraceae; genus Casp-actino8. The sequence goes on along the minus strand of JBIIKC010000162.1, from coordinate 457 downwards.
GAGTCGGTCGAAGACCTCGGATTCGAAGCGAGCAAGGTTGTCCATTCCTTCTTCGAGCAGGAACCGTGCTGCTGCTTCGACACCTGCGATGGCCTCGAAATTGGGCATGCCGGTCTCGAACTTTCGCGGTCCGGAGTCGGCTGCCGGGCGAACCTTCCAGATCTCGAGTTCGTCCATGATCTCGGGTCGACACCACAACACGCCCGCATGGGGTCCGTACCACTTGTACGGGGATGTGACCAGAACGTCGCAATCCAATGCAGTGATATCGATGGGGTGATGAGGTGCAGCAGCGACTGCATCGACGTAGACGCGAGCTCCGGCCTGGTGAGCGGCCGCAATGATCGGCTCGAGGACGGGCATCGTACCGAGCAGATTCGATGCCATCGGAACAGTCACCCAGCGGGTTCGTTCATCGATCAGGGAGATGACACTGTCGAGGTCGAGTACTCCCGTT
>JBIIKC010000161.1:0-4079 GCA_044233375.1 Ilumatobacteraceae bacterium | reverse complement strand
TCATGGTGTTGCCCGTCCTGTTTGAGTCAGCAAGAATTTCTTTACCGATTATCGGTAGGTAGCCAACCGATAATCGGAAGGTAGACGGTGATGTGGGTGCTCGGCAAATTGAGCCACTGAGACGCCGCAATTGCGTGGGAAACATGATGTCGCCGGCACGAGTTCTTCCGTTTGCGGGTTCGAGGACTGTCAGATCCACTTCCGACGGCGGAAGAACCACACCTGTCCGAGTGTGATCACGACGATGACAGCCCAGGAGAACAGGTATCCGAATCGCCACTGCGTCTCGGGCAGATTCTTGCCGAAATTCTGTCCGTAGACCCCGACGATGAACGTGGGGACGAGCATGATCGACGCAATGGCTCCCGTGAACCTGCTGGCTGCGATGTTCTCGTCGTGCTTCAGTTGCTTCATGTAGTCGCGGATCATCGTGAGGCGATATTCGATCTCTTCCACGAGGGAGGAGACGTGCCGGGCATCGATGTAGGTGTCGGAGACAAAGATCTCGAGCTCGCGGGTGAAGAGTTCACGTGGGGTGGACGCAGCATCCGCAGCAAGATCGACTTCATTGCTTCCAAGTCGAGCGAGGACCTGCTCCGTCTCTGCGACCACACGCCGCATGAGGGGGACTTCGGTTCGCTGCAGTGCGACCCGGTCGCGCATCCCCGCCACGCGCTCTTGCAGGATCTTGCGTTCGCGGTGAGAGAGCCTGTCGAGTCCATCGAGAGCAACGATGCGACCATTGTCATCCAGGTGGAGACCGAGTTGACCCACGAAGTCCTCGACCGCGACGTTGAAGTTCTCCGTTCCGTACTTGAGTTGCTTCATCACGGTCTTCAGCATGCGAACGAGGGTTCGTCCGCCGGTTGCGTCGCTGTCGGTGAATACCCGGTCGGTGGAAAGGGTCTCGAAGAGTGTCGGCCAATCGCAGGTGCTCTGTGGGGACCGGGAGTACGTGCCGAACACGTGATCGTGGGTGGCTGCGAAGACGATCTCGTCGAATTCGGCGACGGTGTTCTGCGGATTCGAAGGCACGTACAGAATTCCGAAGAGGTACCCCGAGTGCTCCTCGATGCGCGGAAAGGGGTCCTTGGCGTACCCGGAACCATTCAGGAGGTGATGTCGTGCGATCCAGTGGAGTGTGATGCCGGACCGTTGTTCGAAGGCGTCGATGGCTGCAGACACTGACGAAAGGTCGCTCGTATCCCGGTCTGACCACACAACATCATCGGACGACATACCCAGAGAGTAGGTCACCGACCGGACCGGGTGACGGGAGCCGTACGGCGGCTCATCGGATGCAATCAATCATCAACCGTCGAATGCGGGAGATGTTGCAACTGCACGCCAGCCTCAGTCCCCAACTCACCGCCATCCGGGAAGTTTTACCCGAAAAACGGAAACAGCCTGACCCCACGGCCTTCGATCACGTGGTTCCGAAGTCCTCGGTCACAGGTTTGATCGGCGACAGTCTTCGAATTTCGCGCTGAGGGTATTGTGCGCAGGATCGCAACAGGCTGGTTTTCCATCGCTTTGCTCACTGGCGGTAGTTGGGGACACGGTTGACACCTGTTCCGAACGTCTCAGCAACTCTTCACAGTTCTCAGCCGGTTTGAGTCACGGTGAATGGCGCAGAGGGGGGCATCGTCTGCCCGAAGTTGTTCCGTCCCCAGCAGGAGACTGACCGGTCGGAATTCCTCGCACACGTGTGCGTATGCCCGGAAGAAACCGACTGGAACGTGCCGGCGGGAGGCGTCGTCGCATCCCATGCCTGACTTCCCCAACAGGCGATGCTCTGGTCCGATCGGGTCGCACACGTGTGGAAGTCACCTGCGCTGACGGAGGAGAAGGATCCGGTTGGAGGACTCGATTGACCCCAGCGATCGTTGCCCCAGCAGGTGATGGCACCGGTCGTTGACAACGCACAACTGTGTTCGTAACCCGCTGTAACAGATGTGAAGAGACCCGCTGGTGGCGAACTTTGACCCTCGTTGTTGTAACCCCAGCACGAAATGAGTTGATTCAATCCAACGGCACACGAATGGGAATGCCCCGTGGCAATGGAAACAAATGTGCCGGATGGTGGATTGCTCTGGCCTGTGTCGTTACTTCCCCAGCAGGCGAGCGTTTGGTCCGTTCGGAGAGCACATGTGTGGAGGGCACCCGCATCGACTTTGGCGAAGGATCCTTCTGGGGCGGCTCCTTGGCCGTTCGAGTCACCACCCCAACACTTGATGGTCTTGTTCGTCGTGATGGCACACGCATGTAACGATCCGGTGGTGATCTCCGAGAAGCTTCCCGCTGGCGGAACGGTCTGACCGTGAGAGTTGCTTCCCCAACAGGAGATCGACGAGTCAAGAGCGACCCCACACGAAAAGAAGAATCCAGCTGACACTGTCGACGGTTCCTGAACCGAGAAAGTCGGCGGCTGTTGAATGGTGTCAATGGGAAACGCGCGAGACATCTCTCCTTGGACTGCTAGCGCGACTGTCGACAAAAGAACACCGAGTACGCCTGCCAACACGGCGTGACGCACGCCGACCACTTTTGAGACAGAGGGGAAACGACCCTTCGACGTGTAATTCATGTATCAGGTCCTACCACCACCTCAGGACCGTTGCCAATCAGGGCAATGATCGCAAGGCGTTCAATGACAATTCCAGGGAGAGAAAACTATTGACCCCGACTTTTCTGACCCGGTGGGCGATGACCCGTGACGATGACATGCGGCACATGTCGTCGACACCGAGCGGGATTGCGACGGGTCGATTCCACACGTTGCCGCCTCATCACGGTTGCTGTCACGGTGCTCGGGATCGTGAGAACACGCAAATGTCGAGAAGATCCTGTTGACCGGCCCGAGTCGCGTTCCTATGTGATTCCGCACATTCAACTAATCAGCGCCGTCTGCAGGGATGCACAGACCTGCGTGTTGTGGCATGAGAGAAAGGGTGGGCGTCTTATTGGGTAGGTGATGGGAGGACCACCCGAGCAACCGGGCATCCACTCGTGCCGTTCTACTTCGTGACCCTGTTCGCTGCGCTCACCAGCGCCGTCGGTGGGGGCGTCGATGATCCGACCGGTGCGATGACGGTCTCGCCCGCTGCGAGATCCACCGGCTCGCATGGCTGGCGCGCCGCGTGGTGGGCTCGCATCATCGAGTCCTCCGCCGCACGGCTGTGGCAACGATCTTCCAATGGAGACATTCCCGGGCTGGGATTCCGTCCAGGGGGTAGTTCGGCCCACAGATGAACCGCAAGATCGAACTGGTTGCGACCTTTCGACGTTGCCGTACCATGGCAATGCAAAGTGCTCGGAGGTCTGCATGTCAGTCACTCGTTCCCGAAGCCAAAGATTGGAAGTTCGCACGACGCCGGAAGAGCGCGCGTTGATCGACCGTGCAGTGGCGGAACAGGGAACTGATCTCACCGAGTTTGTGATCTCCAATCTCACGGTGGCCGCACGGCGGGTTCTCGCTGATCGATCCGAGTTCACACTCGATCCACGGGCAACAGATGCTTGGGACCAGGTCAATAGCCGTCGTGGTCGCGATCTTCCGGGTCTTCGTCGGCTCATGGAGCGTCCGTCACCGTTCGTAGACGAGTGAGGCGAGAATTTCATCGTCCCGTCCTCCTGGATGATGATCATGATCTCGAAGGCTTCGAGTGTCGATCCGAAGAGCAGACCGATTGGCTCCGTCAATATGCACGGCAATCGTCGAACATAGGAACCACTCGAGTCTTTGTCGTCACTCCGGTCGGGACCAAAACAGTCGTGGCGTTTTATGCGTGGTGCATGGCGAGTATCTCCGTTTCTGACATTTCGGCGAGGGCACGTCTTGGTGGTGGGCGCTATCCGCAACCCGTAGCACTGCTCGCTCGTCTGGGAGTCAGCATCGACCACGAAGGTCTGGGCCTTGGAGCCGGACTCCTTCAGGACGTCATTGCTCGAACTCACGCACTGGGAGAACAGGTCGGTTGCCGAGGATTGGTCGTTCATGCAGAGACAACTCAGGCTCGAGACTTCTATCTTCACCTCGTACCGGAATTCGAAAGCTCACCAACTGATGACCTCCATCT
>JBIIKC010000006.1:0-15858 GCA_044233375.1 Ilumatobacteraceae bacterium | reverse complement strand
CGACAAGGGGGTCGAAGTTCGATTCATCGAGTTCATGCCGCTCGATGCACAGAGTCATTGGATGAACGCCAAAGTGGTGAGCCAGGACGAGATCGTCGAAAAGATTTCGGCAGTCCACCCCCTCGAGCAGGTCCCGGCTCGTGGGGCTGCTCCCGCCGATCGTTGGAGATATCTCGACGGAAAGGGCATGGTGGGAGTGATTCCAAGTGTGACCAAGCCTTTCTGCGCCGACTGTGACAGGGTTCGCCTCACCTCAGACGGACAATTCCGCACGTGCCTGTTCGCAACGGACGAATTCGATCTCAAGACCCTCATGCGTTCGGGAGCCGACGACGATGCTCTTGCGGCCGAGATCGAGCGCGCCGTAGGCGCCAAGTGGGCTGGTCATCAGATCAATCAAGTGAATTTCATCAAGCCCAAACGGTCGATGAGCCAAATCGGCGGCTGAGGACCTCGACGAAATCCTCGGTCCGAGTGGGGCTCTACTCGGTGATTCGTTCCAGTGAGTAGATGGTCGTGGTGACGCCTGGGCTGTAGTGGAGGATTGGGTCGCCGCTCGGCTGCGGGAGCCCGGCTGACCGGACGAGCCCGTCGTCGAGATCGAGGAGTGAGGCGGAGTGGAGGGGCCACGGTTCGTGATCGATCGGACCGAACCAGGTCGGACTCCCGGGGCGGCCAGATGTGGTCACAAGTCCCCAACGGGCGGTGAGGAATGACGCCAGTGGTGAAGTGTCGATCGGCGGGCCGATCCGTACGGCAATCGATGATTCGGCGTGATTCGGCCATCTCCGCTCGACCCGACTGGCGTAGACCGAACCGTCCTCGTGGCCAGTCAGAGTGACCGATGCCTTTCCGTAGCAATAGGGCAGGCGGAACGCGAGTCGGGCGACGATCGTCGGCAGCAGATGGGCGGTGTCGAGAGAGAAGAACCACACAGCTGGGCGACCCTGATAGGTGACGTACGTGCGTACATTGATCTCTGCGAAGTTCGACGTCGTCGGTATTCGGGGAAGTCCTCGAAGCCGAAGGTCGGTCATGTGAAAAGGCACCAGGCCGATGTAGGCGTGTTCGTCGAAGCAATCGAGTTCGACTCCGATGTCGGCAAGGTGGGCCGGCAGAAGGGAACGGACGAGGTCGGGTTCGTATGCCCAATGGGCGAAGAGAAGGTTTCTCCAGCCCTGCGTCATGACTTTCATCTCGGTCACTCCCTTCGAGTGAGACCATCGTTGTTCAGCGAGTCGACTTCTGGTGTGTTGGACCCTGTGACACAGGTACGTTCCGGTCGGGCGTTACCCTGGAGGTGTGAGTGCATTCGATCCACCGGTAGCGGAAACGAAGATGTCTCACGTCGATGGTGAGGGTAGAGCTCGCATGGTGAACGTGGGTGACAAGCCCACGACGAGGCGTCGAGCGCTCGCACGGTGTCGGGTGACGATGGCCCGAAAGACCCTGCAGGCCATTGTTGACAACGAGATCGCCAAGGGGGACGTGCTTTCGGTGGCCCGTATCGCTGGAATCCAAGCTGCGAAGAGGACATCGGACATGATCCCCCTGTGTCATCCGCTGATGCTGACCTCTGTCGACGTCGCCTTCCGGGTCGAGGACGCCTCGATTCTGGTCGAAGCCGAGGTCGAGGTCGCCGACCGTACTGGGGTGGAAATGGAGGCGCTTCACGCTTGCTCGGTGGCGGCGTTGACGATCTACGACATGTGCAAGGCGATCGACAAGGACATGGTCATCGGCGACCTCGCGCTGTGGGAGAAATCCGGGGGACGTTCTGGTGAGTATCACCGAGCCGGTGATGGAGAGCACCGTTCCGATTTCGCCACGTGACCGATCGAGTGTCTGGGCGAGGGCGCCGAGACACCTGACATAGGAGTGAAGGACTGTGACGCTGGTCACAAAATTCAGCTGAAAACCCTGGTTGGGTATTTTCACCAGGGGAAATGTTGCGATAGTGTGACGTATTGCCAGTTGCTGAGTCGCGGAAATCTTGCGAGAAGTCGGAAGAAGCGCTTTGGGGCTGGTTAGCGTAGAGAAGTCGATGACGAAACGATGACGAGCCGACCCAGGCGGGTGGCGGATCGGAGAGTCTCATCGTTCGTGAAGTCGTGTTAGTCATCATCGAGAGCGGACCGGGAGGAGGACGAGGCAGATGGGATCGATTGTTCTGATCGTCGTGGCTGCAGCGTGGGTGGCAGTTCTCGCCCCTCCCTTGTTGCGTGGCCGCCAGGACAGTCGGGCTTCCTCCTCTGTCGTCGACTTCCGCCGACAGTTGTCCACTCTTCAGCGTTCCACCCCGATGCGGGGAACCGCCCCGATGCGATCCATGGCTCGCCCGTTGGCACCCTCGCCGACTCGCGCCCAGCCTCGTCCGGGACGCGATTCGACCGGCAATCCCCGTCGAGATCCACGCGGACATCACCGGCACGATTCGACCAGGGGTGCGCGGCGCCCGGTCGGTGTCCGCCAGCGGCGTCAGAACGTTCTGATGGCTCTTGCCCTGTCGACGACTGGCTCGGCATTCATTGCCTTCACGACCAAGAGCGATTTCTTCGTCTATCTCTTCGTCTTCTCTGCCATGGGTCTCGCCGGCTACTGCTACAAGTTGTCGCAGATGCGGCGGTACCAGGCCAGTTCTTCTACGCAGGGTCACCGGCGCGACTGGATTCGCGCGTCCTGAGCGTTGGGCGTGTTTCCCGCTAGAGTCTGATCGCCCTTGGGGGTGTAGCTCAGTTGGCAGAGCGCTACGTTCGCAATGTAGAGGCCAGGGGTTCAATTCCCCTCACCTCCACCAAGGTTTCGCTTCAGTGTGCACCATGTCGAGAACGAGGTGACCGATAGCGAATGAGCGGCCGTCCCGTGACCTAGGGTCGCACCCATGTCCGGTCCGCTCGAGGGAATCAAGGTCGTTGAGCTCGGAGTGTGGGTTGCTGGCCCCGCTGCTGCGGGAGTCCTCGGTGACTGGGGCGCCGATGTCATCAAGATCGAACCACTCGCCGGCGATCCGGCACGCAGTTTCCAGTTCATCCTTGGTCGAGGAATGCCGAACAACCCGGTCTTCGAATTGGACAATCGCAACAAGCGCAGTATCGCCCTCGACGTTTCGACGGTACAAGGGCGCAACATTGCGCTCGATCTAGTGGGCGGGGCTGACGTCTTCGTGACCAACGTCCGTACGGAGGGTCTCAAACGAGCTGGACTCGATGAGGAATCACTCCGTTCCCGTTGGCCAGGATTGATCTACGGCCAGATCACGGGATATGGCCTCGAAGGGCCTGACGCGAACCGGCCGGGCTTCGATATCGCCGCGTATTGGGCACGATCCGGTATCGCACACCTGCTGACTCCGGCTGGCGCCGAACTTCCGATTCTGCGCGGGGGAATGGGCGACCACTCGACCGGGGTCACTTTCGCGGGAGCGATCTGCGCGGCGCTCCTTCATCGGGAGCGGACTGGTCAGGGTCAGTTGGTATCGACATCACTGTTGCGTCAGGGCGTCTACACCATCGGCTTCGACCTCAACATGGCACTGTCCTGGGGTCGTTATCAGCCTGTGGCCAATCGGGATTCCGTGTTGAGTCCATCGGTCAACAACTACAGGACTGCCGACGAGAAGTGGTTCTGGATCGTGGGCATCGAAGGTGACCGTCATTGGCCACCCCTTGCTCGCGTCGTTGGGCATCCCGAGTGGATCGATGACCCGCGATTTGCCTCAGCACGCGACCGGGCCATCAATCACGAACAGTTGACTCCGTTGCTGGACGAAATCTTTGCGACCAGGACACTGTCGCAATGGGCGCAGGTGTTCGCAACGGAGCCAGACATGTTCTGGGCGCCCGTGAACTCTCCGGAGGAGATCCTGAGCGACCCTCAACTCGCCCATTCGGGCGGACTGATCGAAGTTCCCGATGCTCATGGCTCCACGACGACGATGATCAACTCACCCGCTGATTTTCACGGTTCGCCGGGTGTTCCGCGAGCGCTTGCCCCGGCATTGGGTGAGCACACCCGAAACATCCTGAGGGAGACGGGTCGATCCGAAGCCGAGATCGAAGACTTGCTGTTGTCGAGGGTTGTTGCTGAAACCGTGACGTGACGAGAATTCGTGACGTCACGAGTCTGTCAGAAGCGCTCGATGAGTCCCTCGAGGACTTCGACGACTTCGAGGGCGCAGGAAATGAAGTCCTCGACTTCGCCTCCGCCGGGATCGACGACTTCTTCCCAGGGCTCGAGAACAACCGATTCCAGTCGGAGAGGGCGGAGTCGCTCCGGCAATTTTCCCGTTGCCGGCAGATCACGAGCGAGACGCTTGAGAGTTGCAGTTCGCCAGGCTGCATCGGGGTGTTCACGACGAATCCAATCGACGTGCTCTGGTGCGAGGGCGATCACCAGATCGGCGGCTTCGACGTGGTGCCGTTCGATTTGTTGACTCCGATGGTGTGGGGCCGCCAAATCGACACGAGACAGGGCTTCACGCGTTCGCCAACTGATCGGCTGACCGTCCATTGTCAGAGTTCCTGCCGTCACAACGTCGAGGTCGGGGCGGCGCGACCGAATGTAGGAGCCGGCCATCACTGATCGGGCAGCGTTGCCAGTGCAAATCACGAGAAGTTTGGGGTTCGTCATCGGGTCGAGAAGGTCATCGAGTGAATGTCACAGGGTATGCAGCGAGGAGAGCAGCAGATTCATGTCGGAACGCCACCATCGACTGGGAACACCGCTCCGGTCGTGTACGAGCCTGCGTCGCTTGCGAGGAACAGTGCTGCACCGACGATTTCGTGGGGTTCTCCGACCCGCTTCAGAGCGACGCGCTTCATTGCCTGGTCGACAAGGGTCCAGTTCCACGCTTTGCTGATGTCCGTGCGAAACGATCCGGGCATGATGCAGTTGACCCGGACGCGCGGGCCGAACGTCTGAGCGAAGCCGATCGTCATTGCGTTGAGCCCAGCCTTGGCAGCCGTGTACGGAATCACTTCCGGTGTCGGATGAATTGCTGCGATGCTCGAGATATTGATGATCGAAGCCGTGCGATCGTATTGTTCGCAGCGACCAACCATCATCGATCCCACGAGCGCTGTGAGGCGGAACGGCCCCTTCAAGTTGAGTCCGATCACTGAATCCCACAGCTGCTCACTGACATCCGCGATCGATTCGTACAGCGGTGACTTTCCGGCATTGTTGACGAGAATGTCGACTCCCCCGAGCTCGTCCCACGCATGACGTGCAAGTTCGTCGACTTCCTTCCATCGGCCAACATGACAAGAGACCGGGAGACACTTGCGACCCGTTTCTTCTCGGATCTCGTGAGCTGTTTGTTGGCAGGATTCGAGCGAGCGTCCTGCGATCATCACGTCGGCACCTGCCTGGGCGAATGCGAATGCCATCTCCTTGCCCAGACCGCGACTACCGCCTGTGATCAAGGCGGTGCGTCCGGTCAGGTCGAAGAGCGACTGTGGGGAATTGTCCGGCGAGTGAGGTCCTGCGTTCACAGTGATGACCCTAATCGTGGTGCGGTGTCGGCTGGTCTCTTGAATGCCAACGGACAACTTGGAGGTCAGTCGCCCGCTGGCCCGTCGAAGTTCGCAGCTCGCTTCTCGCGATGGGATGCAACTCCCTCGATGGCGTCGGGCCCGCCGAAGCCGTAGAACTCGTACGCCAGTGAAGCATCGAAGGCTGGCAGCATCATTCGGTACCAATGGTTGAGAGTGTGTTTGGTGAATCTGATGGCTGCTTGCGCACCGTGAGCAAGTTCTCGGGCGATCTCCATGGCCGTGGACAGCACAGCGTCCTCTTCGACGCACAATGACACCAATCCGATTCGCTCCGCTTCCTCTCCCGAGAGGGGTCGACAAGTGAGGAGGTAGTACTTCGACTTGGCCATCCCCGCGAGAAGCGGCCAACACACGGCTGCGTGGTCGCCGGCTGCCACCCCGAGGCGAGTGTGCCCGTCGATGATCCGCGCCGTGCGCGCCACGACAGACACGTCGGCGAGGATTCCAGCAACGAGACCCGCACCGACCGCCGGACCGTGAATTGCCGAGACGATGGGCTTCGAACATTCGATGATGTTTCTCACGAGATCTCGGGCTTCGCGAAGCACTCGAGTCCTGAAGGCGTAGTCGGTGATCATGCCTTCGACCAGATCGAAGCTTCCGCCAGCTGAGAACGCCTTGCCAGCCCCCGAGAGCACGACGACTCGAACCTGCGGATCCTTGTCGACGGCCACCCAGACATCGGCCAATTCCCTGTGTGCTTCGGGTCCAACCGCGTTGAGGTTCGGGCCGTCGAGCAGGATGTGCAGAACTCCGCCGCCTGCATCGGAAAAGGAGAGACTGGGGAACCCGTTCCGAAGTGGAGCAAGATCGATCACGGAGTCGTGTGCGCTCATGGTGGCGGCCCTTCTGGGTGGAATTCAGCGTTTGCCGGGAAGGATACGATTCAGGAGAGCTGAGCTCTTGGTCGACGAAAGACGAGTCGAAACGAGAAACTCACCGAGACGTGATTCTTCTCGCGAACGGAGACGAGCGTTCACTCTGTGGCGTTCGAGAATCTGTTCGAGAGTCTTCGCCGCCTGAGGGATCGGATTCATCTCGAAGAATTCCTGCGCATCACGAACTCGATCTGGCGTATTCAGGTACTTCACAGGATCGGCCATTCGCACGATCGAGTTCGACGGGAAGGTACTCGTGGCTCGTGACCAATTGGCTTTGACGAACTCCCAAGCGGTCGAGCCGTGACGGCGAGCTGCTATGCAGCGAGCGAGAACGAAGGGAGCGTTTTGGCTTTTCACGTGTGAAGACAGTGCGAACTCACAAGTCTCTCCGATCCTCGCAGGATCATCGAACTCGCACAGTGCGTAGAGAAAGCGAAGTTGCTCCTGCGGGTTTTCACTCGTGAGATAGCGCTCGCGGATGAAGTCGTAGTCGCTTCGGTCACCGGTTGCAGCAACGACGGTTGTCGCCGCAGCCACCAACTCGGGGTGAACCCGGGATCCATCTTCGATGTATTCGGAGAAGATCGTCCGACACTTGGCCTGGGCCTCGGTGTCATCGCCGTTGACAGCGAGGACTGTCACCAGCAGTCCGCGCAGTTTGCCGGTGAGGTCTGCTTCGTCCGCACGCGGCTCCCATCCGATGTCTGTGAGAGCAGGAGTGACGAGTTCTCGAATTCGCGAGCGCAGCGCAAGGTGAGCCTCACCTTCCACGATGCGTCCGATTGCACGGAGGCTTTGGGCGATGCACTGCCAGACTGCGAAATCACGCTCAGCGACGAAGCCGGTGAGGAAATCGAGGAAATCTGCCGCGCTCAGGCGTCCGGCCACCACTGCATTCCAGGCATCGTCGACGAGCGTGTAGCGCTCGATCGTCGCCATCGTTCCCAAGGTGCTCGTGCTCAATCTCGTGAGGAGTTCCGTCGAATAGGAGACTCGGTAGAAGCCGTGGCCTCCGGCGTTCACGACGATTGGAACCTTCGGCGACGGAGAGATGGCGATCCGCGCGGAGCTCGAATCGAGTAGATACTTCGATTCGACGTCGCCGACGCGAATGTGGATCGGGATGACCCACAGGGGTTTCTCATCGGAGGACGATTCGTCGAAATTGAATGTGCTTTGTTGGATCACCAATTCTGGTGTCGAGGTCGAAACGTCGATTTCGACGCGAACAAGGGGATAGCCGCGCTGCCAGATCCAGGAGTCCATCATTGCGCGCACGGGTTCGCCACCACTGTCGGCCACCTCAGCTTCGATGGCATCCCACAGGTCGGACGTTTCGGTGTTCCCGTACGAATGCGTGCGAAGGTAGTGCCGAATGCCGTTTCGGAACCGTTCTGTTCCGAGATACTGCTCGAGCATTCGAAGGAGAGCGCCTCCTTTTTGGTAGGTCAGGACGTCGAACATTCCTTCACAGTCCTGCGGCGAGCGAACTTCGAATTCCACCGGTCGGGTACTCGACAAGGAGTCGGTCTCGAATGCGACGGAGCGCTCGAGCGAGAAATTCGTCCATCTCGTCCACTCGGGGCGATACGCATCGACTGCAGCAACCTCCATGAAGGTCGCAAAGGCCTCGTTGAGCCAGATGCCGTTCCACCATCGCATCGTGACGAGGTCGCCGAACCACATGTGTGCAAGTTCGTGGCTGACGACGTCGGCCACGTTCTGCTGTTCCATCTGGGTGCTCGACTTCGGATCGACGAGAAGCAGACTCTCTCGAAACGTGATGCAGCCGACATTTTCCATCGCTCCAGCGGCGAAATCCGGAAGAGCCACGAGATCGATCTTGGCGTCGGGGTAGGGGATTCCGTAGTAGTCGACGAACCAACGCAGACTCGCGGCAGCGACATCGAGTCCGAATTCGGTGAGGTTGCCTTTGCCCGGTGTGTGCACAATTCTGAGCGGAACTCCTCCGACGTCGATCGCTTCGGTGACCTCGAGGGGACCCACAACGAATGCCACGAGGTAGGAACTCATCGGCATGGTGTCGGCGAACGAGACGGCCACCTTGTGGCGTCCTCTACGGGCGAGCCAGGTCCGGTCGATCTCCGGTCCGTTGCTGATGGCCAGATCCCCCTGTTCGACGATCAGAGTGATCGCAAAGATCGCTTTGAAATCCGGTTCGTCGAAACACGGAAAGGCACGTCGGCAATCGGTCGACTGCATCTGTGTCGTGGCAACAACTCTCGCGTGACCCGCCGAGTTGGTGTAGGTACTTCGGTAGAAGCCGCGCAGTTTGTCGTTGAGAATTCCGCTGAAGGTGATGTCGATCGACACCACACCCGGATCGATGCGGTGGGGCAGATGAATCACGAGTCTTTCGAGTTGTGGGTCGAGGCTGTGGCGAACCTCGACTCCATCGACCTTCACTGTCTCGATCGCAAGATCGGCAGAATTCAAAACGATGAATCGGGACGAACGAAGGACGCGAGCCTCGATGTCGACGCGCCCATCGAAGGTGGCATTCAACAGGTCGGGCTCGAGAACGAGTCTGTATCTGGTCGGCTCGATGTGTCGCGGAAGTCGATGGGGATCGAGGCGACCAACGTCATCGAGGGTCATGAGCATGTCGTTCGTTGTCAGGGCACTCACGCTCAGATCGTAGTCCGGGAGGTTTTTGCAGAGCCCTATTGCTCCCAACTGCAACAGCACGTACCTCGACCATGAAGTAGGTTGGTTCATCGTGCGTAGCGAGCCCACGAGAACTGCCGAATACGACGTCGTGGGCATCGGAAATGCGCTCGTCGATGTGATCGCACATGCTGACGATTCGTTCATCCATCGTCAGGAACTGGTCAAAGGCTCGATGACTCTCATCGATACCGACCGTGCCGTTCAGCTCTACGCTGCCCTCGGCAGTGCGATCGAAATGTCCGGTGGATCGGCGGCGAATACGGTGTGCGGAGTTTCGAGTTTCGGGGGACGTGCCGCCTATATCGGCAAGGTCGGCCACGACGATCTCGGGGATGTCTTCGGTCACGACATGCTGGCAGTCGGAGTCCATTTCAGCCCGGGGCGCAAACTGGATGGGGTGGCCACTGGTCGCTGCATCATCGTGGTCACACCGGATGCTCAGCGGACGATGAACACGTATCTTGGAGTGTCGTCGTTCATGGAACCTCACGACATCGATACGGAGCTGGTGGCTTCGGGCAAGGTTCTCTACATGGAGGGTTATCTCTTCGACCGAGACGATGCCAAGAGAGCATTTCGCCATGCTGCGCGAGTCGCGCACGAAGCGGGTCGCGAAGTTTCTCTGAGCCTGTCGGACAGTTTCTGCGTCGATCGCCATCGAGACGATTTTCGGGCTCTTGTCGAGGACGAAGTCGACATTTTGTTCGGAAACGAACACGAACTGCTGTCGCTGTACGAGCTCGACAATTTCGAGGCTGCGATCGCAGCCATTCGACGAGACAGTTCACTCGCCGTCATCACTCGGGGACCACTGGGGGCGACAGTCATCAGTCGCAGCGACATCATCGATGTGCCGGCCGAACATGTCCCGCACGTCGTCGACACAACCGGGGCGGGAGACTTGTTCGCCTCGGGATTCCTCTTCGGCTACACGAGAGGGTTGTCGTTGAGGGAATCAGGGCGTCTCGGATCCCTGGCTGCCGGTGAGGTGATTTCTCATGTGGGACCGAGGCCGCTGATCGAGTTGCACACTTTGATCGGCTCGGTGTCAGACTGACGCAATGGTGGAATCTCGGCGACTGGATTCCGTCGAAATTGCCCGGGCGTGGCTGGAAGCGGAACCGGATGAGGACATCCGCAGTCAGTTGCATGCACTTCTGACTCGGGATCCTGCAGAGGTCGAGGAGTATTTCTCGGGAACTCTGACCTTCGGAACCGCAGGATTGCGGGCACCGATCGGACCGGGTCCGATGCGAATGAATCGCTTGGTGGTTCGTCAAGCGGCTGCTGGTCTCGTTGACCAACTCCTCGAACAGGACCCGACGTCCGCAGATCGGGGAATCCTCATCGGTTTCGATGCCCGCCACAAGAGCCGGGATTTCGCCGAGGACACGGCTCGTGTCGCAGCCGCTCGAAAGATGCGAGTCCTCCTCTTCGATTCGCCTGTGCCGACTCCGGTCCTTGCGTGGAACGTCACTCGCCACAATGTTGCGGGAGCCGTGATGGTCACGGCCAGCCACAATCCGGCCGGGGACAACGGTTACAAGGTGTATCGCGCCAATGGCGCGCAGATCGTCTCGCCGATCGACGAAATGATCGCGGCCAAGATCCGTGCTGTGAACCCCTTGGACGTTGGATTGGCTCCGGTCGATTCGCCACTCATCACCCGACTCGACCAGCTTGCGGTGGAGGATTATCTCAGTTGGGTGCCATCGGTTCGTTTGCGACCCGATGTGAACGGCGTTTCGATCGCGTACACGGCACTTCACGGAGTGGGAGGTGACATCGCCGTTCGTGCACTCGAACGATCGGGATTCCAGCGACCGTCGATCGTCGATGTTCAGCACCGTCCAGATCCGGATTTTTCAACAGTGGCCTTTCCGAATCCCGAAGAACCTGGTGCGATGGATCTGGTGATCGATCTGGCACGCGAGTCCGGGGCCTCGATGGCGCTCGCCAACGATCCTGATGCCGACAGACTTGGCGTCGCCATTCCGATGAAGTCGGGTGATTGGCGGCGTCTGTCAGGAGACGAGATCGGCTGGTTGATGGCCGACCATATCCTCACACACACGAGTGGAGCCGACCGTTTGGTCGTCACCACACTCGTCTCATCATCGCTCCTCGGCAAGATGGCACATGCCCATGGTGTGGAGTTCGAAGAGACATTCACCGGTTTCAAGTGGATGGCTTCTGCGGTCGAACGGCACCCTCACTGTCGTCTCGTTTTCGCCTACGAACAGGCGCTCGGATATCTCGTTGCATCCGAGCCTCTCGACAAGGACGGCATCTCTGCGGCTGTGTTGATGGCCGAAATCGCAGGTGTGGCTGCCGAAAATGAAGAGTCGATCGAAGATCGACTCGATGCCATTGCGGAGCACTACGGTCGCCACATCACCGCCGAGTCGAGCATCCGAGTTCCACCATCGGTGGGTTCCGCGATGGTCGACGAGTTGATGAAGTCCCCGCCCGAGTCGATCGAGGGTCGTCGAGTCATCGATGTGATCTCGTACCCCGAGGCGTCACTCGTGAGACTCCTGATCGAGGGGAGGGGAGAGGATCCGGTTCGAATCCAGGTCCGTCCGAGCGGCACCGAACCCAAGGTGAAGGTGTATGCAGAGGCTGTTGGCGAGGACCCCCGCCCGATTCTCGATGGGGTTGTCCGACTTCTCAGTTGACGGTCACCCAGTCGACTTCGAGAGTTTCTGACGATGTTGCCTCATTCAGCCGTGCCAACAGGAGATCCGTCGATGATCTGATCGAGATACTCCGACAAGCCGTATCCCACCTTGCCACGGTGCTCGTCGGACTGCATTTCCCAGCGAGTCATGCCCTCGCTGATTCGCGTCGTCAACCAGTCTCCGTCGGGTGTCTGTCGTCGATTACGCAACGGAATCAGGCTCATCACCTCTCCGGTGAATCGCCACTCTCGATCACTACGGCTCGACCTGAGGACGGCCTCGATTCGATCGTGGTACGTGTCGGCACCGCGGAACTCAGTCGAGACCTCGGCGTGATCGCACAGGTGCATCTCGCCGTTCTCCCAGACGAAACCACCGCGTGACCCGGGACCATCCTTCTTTGCGACCCGAGAGAGCATGAAGCCGAGGTTCTCGTCGAAATTCGCAGTCAGCCATCGGTAATACCACGGCGCTTGCCAATAGCGGGGACCCCACGAATGGTCCCGCAGGCCGAATCCGTTGATCTCCCACTCCTGGTCGCCAACTCGGATACTTCCGTGGGCTTCGACTAGCTGCTCGTAGTGGCCCTTGGCGAACTCCTCACCTGGTGCTTCGTGGGGAGTATCGGGTTCCCCACCGAACATGCTGCTTCTGCCTTGGCCCGAGAACGTGAGGTGGACCTCACACTCGGCATACGGATTGTTGGTGAACGCTTCTTTGGGATCGACCATCTGCTCGGGCTCTGCCAACACGACTGTCTTGCCGACGAAGTCGACCTTCAGTTCCTCGAAGGGCTCGACCATCGTCCAGGTGAGTCCACCCGCATCGAGTTTGTCGTTGTTCTCGATCGTGGGCCGTTTGAACATGAACGCGACTGATCCATCGGGGAGATAGATGCACACCGTCATTTCGGCGTAACCCTCGTTCGCCCGGTTCCCCATGCGGAACCAGCCACCCACTTTGTTGATCGGATCGAAACAGTTGATGTACATGCTCTCGTTGAAATTCGATTCGGGACCGAGTTCGTGCATGTATTCGTCGGATGGTTCGAGGCGTACTCCCATACGACTCACCGTAATCCCTGGGCATTCTCGATCTCGCCCCGAGATGAACGCAGCGGTTCAGGAACCCAGGACTCGAGCCTGGAGTTTGCGCATTCCTGCGAGCCAACGATCGCGGTCGGCGGCCTTGCGTTGCACGAAATCAGCGACCTGGGCATGGGGGAGGATCAAGAAGGTTTCGGCCTCGATCGCCCGAGAGGTGAATTCAGCAACATCTTCTGGTTCGAGGACATCGCCAGCAGCTCGAACGATACTGCTTGCCGTGCCGACTCCGGGGACATCCCCCTGTCGCAACATGTCGGTGTTGACTCCTTGCGGACAGAGGCAACTGACGCGAATTCCGCGATCGCCGTAGGTGATCTGCAGCGATTCGGCGAAGGCAACGGCGGCCGCCTTCGTCACCGAGTAGGGCATCGATCCGATTTGGCTGAGGAGTCCCGCAGCGGAAGCTGTCGAGCAGAAATACCCGTGTCCCCGGTCGAGCCACATCGGGATCAGATGTTTCGCAGCCCAACGGTGAGCGTGCACATTGACGTCGAACGCGGTGTTCCATTCAGCCTCACTCGTGGTTTCGAGGGTCGTGCCCGTTCCGACGCCGGCGTTGGCGAAGAACAGATCGATCCCGGACACGAGTAGTTCGGAGGCGGTCTTCACGAGCGAACGATTTCCATCCTCGGTGGCGACGTCGCTCGGAACGGCCCAAGCAGATCCCGGCCGACGTGCTTCGAGCTCCGCTGCGGCAGCGGTCAGACGGTCCCCTGGGAGATCCGAAAGGACGACCTGTGCCCCGAGGGCGTGAAATCGACGTGCAAGTGCAGCCCCGATTCCGCCTGCGGCTCCCGTGACGACGACTCCAGCCCCTTGAAAATCCATCAGCAGATCGTACGGTGGAATGCGTGTCGAACGACGCAAGGCGCGACCGATCTGAGCTTCATCTGGCGGTTACGCTGGGAGCAGCCCCCGCCAGGTCGGGAGCATCGAAAGCGGTCGAAAGTGATCGCGGAGGAGTGCCAATGACGAATGCGCCGATGATCGACGGAACAGCCGAACTCGATATTCCGAGTGTCGATGCACCTCATACTCGGATCATTGCTGAAGCCGTCGCTGTCATCGACTTGGCGCTGTCGCAGATGGTCAAACGCGAACTTGTCTCTTCGGCTGAGATCAGCGACTTACTTCTGGATGTTCGCAACCTTCTGAGTTCTGCGAGCAAGGTCACCCACTGAGGGGCATCGCTTGCGCGATGTCCATCCAATATCGATTCCGACTCTGCTGCTCGTCAGCGAGCGACAGCGAGAATGTCTGCAAGTGAGGCGTCGAGACTTTCAGTGAGAAGCGATGGCTCTGCAATCGCTCGTGAGTCCATGTTCAGCCCCATGTCGAGGCTGCCGACGTGCGACAGCAACGTCAGGTTGAATGCGACTCCTCCAAGAGGTCCGATGGGAAAGTTGCTCAAGATTTCGGCACCCGCTACGAACACGGGTTGCGGGGTTCCCTTGACATTCGATGTGGCGAAATCCACGGTTTGTGATTGAAATCTCGCCAAACGGGTGGTGATCCCGGTCGGGAGCGACCCCGCAACGGCAGCGATTGCGTTCAATGCGTTGGCAGCGGATCCTGAGGCTGCCTCCGTTGTGATCTGGTGAATGGCATGGAACCGATCGGCAACAGACATTTCGTTCGTCGGGACCAACATGCGAGCAAGGGAGAAAGCATTCGCCGAATCATCGCCTTTGGCCCGAGTGCTGATGGCCATCGAAGCTCGTAGCTGAGGGACAGGTGAACCGAGAGTCCGGTGATACCTGCCAGCAGCATCACTCGCCGCAGTCAACAGCAGGGTGTTGAGAGTTCCTCCGAGGAGGCGGGCAGCCGAGCGGGCCTCGGCGAAAGGGACCTTGAGAACATCGATTCGGCGACGCAAGGAACGTTGGGTCCACAGTGGTGACTTTGCCGGCTCGATATCGGACATCTGCCCGATGAGCGCCCGCAGAGTGTCCATGGTCGCAGCTCCAACAGTGGGGACCTGCGTGGGATCAGCGATCAACTCGCGCATCTGCTTCACAAGTGCCAGCGGAAGTTTCAAAGGTCCAGCAAGAACATCGCGCCACAGGTCGGATGATCCGTGTTCGTGCGACGGGTCCCGATCTCCGAAGGGAGCCGAGACAGGAGGGGGCTCGGGAGCGTCGCGAGCGAAATCGAAGAATTGGAGCGAGAGTTGAATGCTGCCTTCCCCATCGGCAACTGTGTGGTGCAGCTTCTCGACGAGGACGGCTCTTCCGTCGGCGAGCCCTTCGACGACAACGAACTGCCAGAGAGGTCGCGTGCGATCGAATGGATCGTTGACGATCAAGGTCGCAAGGTCCAGGAGTTGACGCATCGAGCCTGGCTGAGGAAGTGCTACACGTCGAACGTGGTAGTCGATGTCGAAATCGGGATCTTCGACCCACAATGGTGGTGTGAGATTTGCCGGAGCGGATTGGACTCGTTGACGAAGACGGGGGATTGCAAAAGTCGCACGCTCCATCCGTCGGCGGAGGCGATCGAAGTCTGGCGCTCGGTCCAAGACGGACAGATTGGCGAAGGTCGATGAGAGGTAGGGATCCTTGTCGATCCGCCACATGAGTGCCTCGGCATCGGACATCTTGTGATCGAACCGGATTTCTGTGGCCATCGCCTCAGACTATGAGGGCATCCGTATTACGTTTGCACCGAAATGGAGGCGAATGGATCGACAGCACCAGTCTCCCGCCGTTCCTCGAGACTTTCGATCTCGGCCATGCAGATGATGCTCGTGATCGTCGGGTCCTCCTGCTCATCGAGTGTTTCGATCGAAAGTCCGACTGGGGAAATCGTGCAGACACTGCTCCGGGCCGATGCCTTTCCTCGCGTCGGCCCGGATGTGTGGGAGACATTCATCTGTCGGATTCCGGAAACCTACGACGCCAATCTCTACGACATGTCAGGCGTACGGCTCTCCGAATCAGTCGAG
>JBIIKC010000159.1:0-4108 GCA_044233375.1 Ilumatobacteraceae bacterium | reverse complement strand
GTATCAATGCACCTCCCATCGACGATCGTGGTTCAGGTCGACGAGCGCCAACCGGTGGCTTTCTTTCGGGCCGTCGACGGCTTCATCCGCGTGATCGATCGAGAAGGTCGCATTTTGGACGTCATCGAGGGTGATCCGATCGACTACACCCGAATCATCGGTTCAGGGCCCAATGTCGCGCCCGGAGAATTCGTGGGACAGCCTTTCCTGGGGGCGTTGCAGCTTCTTGGGGCACTCCCCGTGTCGCTCGCTGATCGGCTCGTTTCGGCCACTGTCAGCCCAGAAGGCGAGATTTCACTGCAATTGTCCCCAAATTTGCTGATCATTTTTGGCCAGCCTACGGATTTCCAGGTGAAACTCGTGGCTGTCGTCAATGAGATGAAACGTCAGGGAACGCGGTCCTACACCGTGATCGACGTCTCGACTGGCGAGCCCAATGTCAGATGACAACCACTGTTCGACGTCGAGAACACGCAACTGAGGAACGAGTATCCCCCTATCCTCAAAGGAGTGGTGCGAGAATACGAGGCAGTTTGGTGAGGGGAGTCACATCCTGGACACCAGCGAGCGTGGGACGACCTCGGTCACCCATTGCTGGAACACATGGATCCGAGTACCCCAGGTCCGTCAAGAATGCAGGCCCGACAAGAACGCAGAATCGTGAAGCGAACGAGGAAACCCCACCCGCTTATGGTGTGATGTTTCGACAGAACTGAATGAGCCGGCTCAGCCGCCGGTACCCGAAATCGGAGGAGTCTCCCGACATGGTTGGTGGACACAACAACTACATCTGCCAAGTCAAAGTCGTCGGAGTCGGCGGCGGTGGAGTCAACGCCGTCAATCGAATGATCGAGCGGAATCTTCGCGGCGTGGAGTTCATCGCGGTCAATACTGACATTCAAGCTCTGATGACCAGTGATGCCGAGTTGAAACTCGACATCGGGCGTGAACTGACTCGCGGTCTCGGAGCTGGAAGTGACCCAGAAGTGGGGAGGCAGGCGGCCGAAGCGCATCGTGACGAAATCGAAGATGCTCTGAAGGGTGCCGACATGGTCTTCGTGACCGCTGGCGAAGGTGGGGGAACAGGGACGGGAGCAGCTCCAGTCGTCGCTGAAATTGCGAAGGCGGTTGGTGCACTCACCATCGGAATCGTCACGCGTCCGTTCTCTTTCGAAGGTCGCCGTCGCGCCGTTCAAGCCGATGCCGGAATCGCGAAACTGAAGGAGAAAGTCGACACTCTGATCGTTGTGCCGAACGATCGGCTTCTGTCGATCGTCGGCGCTCGGGACACCGTGATGGAGGCATTCGCACAAGCCGACGAAGTTCTGTACAACGGCGTGGCGGGCATCTCCGATCTCATCACGAACCCCGGCCTCATCAACACTGACTTCGCCGACGTCAGGATGATTCTCAACAACGCAGGCTCAGCACTGATGGGAATTGGCTCTGCAAGTGGAGACAGTCGAGCACGAGACGCAGCACTCAAGGCTCTATCGAGCAATTTGCTCGAAGCCTCGATCGAGGGCGCACGTGCAGTGCTCCTCAATGTCACTGGTCCGTCCTCGATGACGCTCATGGAGATGAACGAAGCCGCTGAGATCATCCACGGCATCTCCCATCAGGATGCGAACATCATCTTCGGTACCGTGATCGATGACGACATGGGAGACGAAGTCAAGGTGACGGTGATCGCCGCCGGGTACGACCGTTTCGACGGATCGCCCCAGGTTCGTCCCTCATCGAAACCGGCAGGTCGCTCGGCGAGGTCCGAGCGTGAGACTCGAGCGCCCCAGCCGACGAAGGACATTTTTGCCGATGATGCCTTCTCCTTCGATGACGACGGTGAAGACGACTTCGACGTTCCGTCGTTCCTCAAGTAGCAGACGGACGTTTCACCCACGTTCTGCCCGAGGAGGGAGATGACGGGTCGAGACATGCCCAGTCGAGACGTGCCCGGTAGCGACGTCACGCGGCGGGGTGACGAAATCGCTCTTTCCATTCAGCGACTGCGGGCAGATCTCGACGATCTGGGTGGTTCGAGCGTTCGAATCGTGGCGGTCGCCAAGGGCTTCCCGTGGTCCGATGTTCGTGCGGCGCTGGCCAATGGGGTGAGCATCATCGGTGAGAACTACGCGCAGGAGATTCTTCTCAAATACGGGTCGGTTCCAGTTGATGAGCGCCCAGCAGTGCATTTCATCGGTCGTCTGCAGTCGAACAAGATTCCGCAATTGATTCCGTTCGTCTCGACATGGCAGACAGTCGACCGAGATCGCCTCGTCAGTGAAATCGCACGTCGCGCCCCCGGATCCGAGATCATGATTCAGGTCAATTTCACTGGGGAAGCCGACAAGGGTGGATGTGACCCCGTGGACCTCGAATTGCTCGTCACTCGAGCGCGTCAACACGATCTCGTCGTCGCAGGGTTGATGGTGGTGGGTCCAACCTCCGGAGATCGCAACCTCACGCGCCGAGTCTTTACCGAAGCTTCGCGTCGACGCGTCGACCTTGGACTCGTCGAGCTGTCGATGGGAATGTCCGGTGACATCGATCTTGCCGTGGAAGCAGGGTCGACAATGGTTCGCGTCGGGTCCTTGGTGTTCGGGAGCCGTCCACCGAAAGACTGATCTCGACCACTAATATGTGGCTAATGTCGATCTTCAGACGTGCGATGGACTATCTCGGTCTGGGTGAGGACGAGGCGTACGACGACTACGACGATTACGAGCCCGTCGAACGGTCGAGTGGAATGTCTCGTCCCATCGACACGCGCCGTCACGATTACGACGACTACTCCCGGCCCGTGGGTCGCCAGGTGACCCCCCGAGATACCGATCCGATTCCCGGCCGGAGGCCCCCATTCGACGATTCGGCGTTGCAACCGCGTCCTGTGTCCCCCCGTCCAGGCTCCTCGGTTCGAACTCTCGGAGGACCTCAGGGAGAGCCCCATACGGTCAAAGCGATTCGGTTCAACGACATCCAAGAAGTGGCCAATCGATTCCGGGATGGTTACCCGGTGATTCTCAATACCGAAGGCTGCGAGGATGAGGTCGCTCGAAGGATGATCGATTTCTCGAGCGGTCTGTGTTACGCATTGCACGGAAAGATCGAAAAGGTGGCTAGGGGCGTTTATTTGTTGAAGCCGTCTGCTCGAGCGAATTACCCCGAGTACTGATCCACATGGACGTCCTGTGTCAGATCGTGTACCTCTACCAGGTCGTCATCTTCGTTCGGATCATCATGTCTTGGTTCCCGTCATCGACCGGACCGATGGCCACCGTTCAGTTCTGGCTGGTGAAAGTCACCGAACCAGTTCTGGGACCTGTGCGTCGAGTCCTTCCGTCTCTTGGCGGACTCGATTTGTCGCCGATCGTTGTCTTGTTGTTCCTGCAAATCGTCGTTCAGGGTCTGATTCTCGGTTGTTGAGTCGACGCAAGCGCACATCGAAGGTGTTGATCCAATCGTGTCCGAGTCCATGACCCCATCAGAGAAGGGCAGTTCGGGGGCCCGAAACCCCGAAGGTAGGTATCCCGAAGTCGAAAGCCAGCCGTCGTTTCCGACTGTCGAGGCGAGGATCCTCGAAGCGTGGGAGAGAGAGCACACGTTCGAAACGTCGGTTTCGAAACGGATGAGTGGCGATGCTGGGAGCAACGAGTTCGTCTTCTACGACGGACCGCCCTTCGCCAACGGCCTGCCGCACTACGGACACTTGTTGACCGGGTTCGTCAAAGACGCGATCCCTCGATACCGAACCATGCTTGGACAACGTGTCGAGCGACGTTTCGGTTGGGACTGCCATGGCCTTCCGGCAGAGGTCGAAGCTGAGAAGGAACTTGGTATTTCCGGCCATCCGGAAATCTCGGCGTTCGGAGTGGCCAAGTTCAATGATTTCTGTCGATCGAGTGTTCTCAAGTACACCAACGAATGGGAGCGATACGTCAATCGCCAGGCACGTTGGGTCGATTTCTCGAACGACTACAAGACCCTGGACCTCCCGTACATGGAAAGTGTGATGTGGGCGTTCAAAACCCTGTTCGAGAAGGGTCTCGTCTACGAAGGATTCAGGGTTCTTGCGTATTGCTGGAGATGCGAAACTCCGCTGAGTAATACC
>JBIIKC010000158.1:0-4113 GCA_044233375.1 Ilumatobacteraceae bacterium | reverse complement strand
ATCGTCGATGTGCGCGAGCAGCCAGTCCTCGTCTTCGGGCACACCGTTCTGAAACGTCGGAGCTGACCACGCGCCATTCACGGTTCCCTCCGCCGAGGCGCCGTTGTCACCCGTGATGTAGACGACGAGCGTGTTGTCCAACGCTCCGATCGACGACACGTGTTCGAGTAGACGGCCGATGTGGAAGTCCGTGTGCGCAAGAAATGCAGCGAACACCTCCATCAGTCGTGATGCGACTGGTTTGAGGCGATCGGGATAGTCCTCCCATGCCGGAACACCCTCGGGTCGCTCCGTGAGAACGGTCCCGGGAGGAATCACCCCGAGAGCCAACTGTCGTTCGAAGATCTGACGGCGCAACACATCCCATCCACCGTCGAACTGCCCAGCAAAACGATCGATCCACTCCGACGGCACATGATGCGGAGTGTGGACAGCAGGAGTCGGCAGGTAGAGGAAGAACGGGCGACCCGGCGAAGTCGATCGGACGCGATCGATCCATGCAATGGACTCGTCCACGAGATCTTCGGTGAGGTGGTAGTCCGGTCGATTGCGGTAGGGAAAAACCGGCGTCGTCTGGTCGTACACCGGTGGCTCGTACTGCGAAGCCTCGGCGTTGATGATGCCGTAGAAGCGCTCGAAACCCATACCCGTCGGCCAGTGATCGAACGGGCCAGCAGGTCCCTGTTCCCACATCGGCGTGAGATGCCATTTGCCGATGCACGCCGTCGCGTACCCGTTGTGCCGAAGGATCTCTGCGACGGTCGCCGTGGAACGGGGGATCACACTGTCGTAGGCAGGGAACGAGTTCGCTCCCTCAGGGATGCCGCCCATGTGCACCGAATGGTGATTGCGACCGGTGAGCAATGCAGCCCGGGTCGGCGAGCAGAGAGCAGTCGTATGGAACTGGTTGTAGAGAAGGCCGGCGTCGGCAATGTTCTGGAATGCCGGAGTCGGAACAGGACCGCCGAACGTGCCAAAGGATCCGAAGCCGACGTCGTCGAGCATGATCAGAACGATGTTCGGTGCATCGGTCGGGGCGGCCGGCCGAGTGAGACGAGCCGCCGTCGAATCGTCGAGCAGCCGCTCGATGCGACCGGAAAACGCACCTGGATGCTTGGGTAGTTCGCCCATCAGCTGCGCAGTCCCTGGTTCTCGAACACTCCCAGAGTGGTCTGCACCGCAGACGTCGACCCGCTCACGCGGAGATCTCCGGCGGCAATCGAGTCCGACAGAGCCACCGATCCACTCAGAACCTTGGCCCACACCTCGAACGAGCCGGCCACTCGATCGGTGGCATCCGTGCCGTCGGTGACGACGGCGACGCCATTGCGCACATGCAGACCAACTGCACCGCGTCCGTCGAAATCGAATGCCAGGTGATGGTCCAATCCCACCGCTACGTCAGGGTCGAGCATGACACGCAAAATAGCCACCGAGTCCAACGGGGTCATGCCGAGAACCTGGGCCTCGCGCAGACGATGCGTACGCAGCCGGGAGAGGTCCGTCGAACCATCCAGATCACGTGCCGTCGTGATGCACCAGTTGCGAATGTTGGCAGCCGCCGACCGATATCCGACATCACGCAGGACATCGGCCAGCACCTGACGATCCTCGGACGTCGAATTGCGCCGTGCCGCCAACCACGAAGCGAGTTCGAGTGCCCAACGAAGATCGTTCCCGGACCGTGCCTCTGCAACGCGCTCGAGCACAGCAGCAGGCCCACCGAACCCATCCACCAGTCGCGTCGCTCGCTCGTCGGTTGGCAACGGGAACAACTTGGCCGGATCGCCGTCGAACCACCCGCGCACACCGGCATGGATCTGGCGAACGTGATGCTCGGTGACGCCGTACAACTCTTGCGTCAGGTAGTCGTCATCACAGGAGTCGGGGAGTCGCACGCGTGATGCGATCTGATCGGTGGTCCACCCCTTGTTCATTCCCCGGACTGTCTGATCCCACAGAAACTGAATGGCGTCTTTCGCCCGCGTCACCCGCTGGCTGATCTCGGCGCGACCCGTGATCGGGGGACCGTGCGTCCCCACCAGGAATTCCGGCTGCAACGAGGCGACATGGGCGAATCCGCGCAACAGAACTTGAGGATCGCGATATTCCTCACCTCGAATGGCGAAGACGTTGAACAATGCCGGCCACACGATGTTGTGCACGCATGTCTCGATCTCCGGGAACCAAAGAGTCACCGAGTCATCCGCATCCGATGGGGCATGGGTCACTTCGACGCTCAACCCGGCAACGGTCAGCGATTCACCACCACGCCATGTGATCGTCGGGGCAACATGACCGTCGGTGAACGGTCGGTGATCGGGGTTGCGATAGAAGATGCCGAGACCCACGCTGACGATGCCATCGGGTCCTTCGAGAGGCATTGCAGTTCCGAACTGATGAACGAGACCACTCGAATATGCGGGTCCGATCTCGGACATCGCGCGCGTTCTGTTGTACGTGATTCGTTCGTGTCCATACACGGGCAGATCGTGGCCGCTCTCGTGGAAGATCTCACGAGTTCCGCCGACGTAATGGAAGTGCGAGTACATCACGGCGACAACCGGTCTGTCGGTCACCGAACGAAGATCCTGCAGGGCCGACCGCATCTCCTCCATCGACTCACCGGTGTCGATGGCGATGATTCCCTCTGGCGCGTCGATGAACGTCTGGTTGGAGAGGCCATTGCCGACGAGATTCCAGACACCTCGTCGCACCTCGTACAGCCGGCGCTCGAAACGGCGTGCGTGGTGCAACGCGTCTCGATGTACCCGCTGACCGCGCTCAGCCGAGACGACGGAATCGGGATCGAGGTCGAAAGATCGCATGGCGAATCCTGTCACACGCGCTGGTCGGAGCAATTACGGCGCGTTGAGGTCGACGCGACCGTCGACGACACTCACTGGATCTGGACCGACCTCACGATGGGGTCCGTCTGGCCGGGAACCATGTTGAACACGATGACTTTCGGCGAGCTGGTGCGATTCGACACGCCGGCCAACTGGTACCGCCCCGCGCCTTGGGTCAGAGGATTCCACTGGCCCGAGGTGTTTCCGCAGTAGGCGCGCATCGTGTCGTACACCGCCTGCGTCGCAAACGCCGAATCCAAGTCGTCGAAGAAACAATGCTCCCCGTTGATCCATTGCTCGTACAACTTCTGAGCACACTCCTGAAATGATGAACAACTACTAACAACGACAATGAATCCACCACCTGCTGCAGGTGTCGTGGGAGGTGCGTACGAATCACGGGACGGCAATCCCAGACCGGGAAGTCCGGGGTTCGATGGCGCAGGGATCCCCGAGAACGCAAAGGTGGTCGGCGTACCCGAAGGCGGCGCGATGGTTGTCGGCGAAACCGGCGGCATGCCAGAGGATCCTGCGTTCGACTGACCACCCGACGTCGATGACTGACCCGATGACGCCTGAGCGACCGCAGTCGATGTCACGAAACCCGAGAAATCCAAGACTTCCGTCGTATCAACGTCTTCATCGGCCACCGTGACCCCACCAACTGACGAGCTGTCAGGCGACGAATCACCTCCAGAACCACCGTTCACAACACTCACAATGATCATGACGAGACCGAGGACGAACACACCGGCAGACACAGGGATCGTTGCCTTCTTCCACATGTCTGGGAAAAGTAGCATCCCTCAGTAAGGCTGCTGGCAAGTGCGAAGAGCCGACACCCGGCTGGACCTGTCCTGACAACTCGTGTGATCTCCAACGTAAAGTCTGCAGGGTGACGTCCCAAGATTCCGGCACCTGCCCCTCGGGTGTCATCGTCGTCGAACTCGATGATGTCGTTCCCCGACGTCATCCGGACCTGCCCAATCTGCTCCTTGCTCGCACTGCGTCCCCGATCGAGCAGCGATTCGAATTCCTACAGCGGAGGAAGCAACCTTCTTGGTTCAAGGACCACATCGTCGCTCTCCGGAGCGACCTGTCGGTGGAACCAACGGAGATGTCTCGAGCTGCCGCCAAGTCACTCCGTCAAGAGACCTTCAGGAACTTGCGACGCCAGGGTTTCACCGTCAATCGCGATACATATATATGGACCGTGTACGTGATCGAACTGGATTCGGCGGCAGCCAAGGATCCCGGTCGTGGC
>JBIIKC010000157.1:0-4125 GCA_044233375.1 Ilumatobacteraceae bacterium | reverse complement strand
GCACCGGTCGGCGCTGTGTCAGGAGCGAAGTGCGGACAGATGACGAGCACACTGAACTTCTTCACGTCGTTCACGATGCACATCTCCGTTCTGATCGAACCTGCAGAAGCCGTTCAATCCAGCAATCGATCGTAGGCATCGGCAAGAGCCTCTCCCGAAATGGTCGAGGTGAAGTGCTCACATCGCTGTCTGCCGAGATCGATCAATTCATCTCGTCGAGATTCGACGACCTCGAGTGCTCCGCCCCAGGAGTCGACATCCAATTCGATCACGAGTCCCGCTCGCCCTACGACTTCGGGCACACACGCTCGATCGCTCGCAACTACAGGAGTGCCGAGAGCCATCGCCTCGATGACAGGAGCACCGAAGCCTTCATATTCACTCGGAAAGACGAGTGCTCGAGCCATTCCGATCAAACCATCGCGATCGGCGTCCGATACGCGACCGAGACGGCGTACGAGTAGATCACGTTGCGATCCAGACACTCGTTGCTGGAGGTGCTCTTCGATGGCACCAATGCCGCCCATGAGAACGAGAGTGACGCCCTGATCGACCCAGTACTTCTCTTGAACATCGAGCAGGAACTCGTGCCCTTTGTGTGGGTGAGTAACAGCTGGGTACACGACGATGGGACCATCTCCGAGTCGATATTTCGATCGAAGTTCGCTCTCCAGTGTGGCCTCGGTCCCGAATGTCGACTCCACGCCGTGCGGGACGACAACGACCCCATCCGGGTCGATGTCGAAAGCATGCACGATTGATCGGCGAACGAACTGAGTCGGCACGGTAATCACATCGGCCTGCGCTATTGCTCGTGGCATCGTCCGTCGCAGGTACTCGAGGCGACGACGACTGAAATACTGCGGATACTCGAGATACTGCAGATCGTGGACGGTCAGCACAGTCGGTTCACGATGACGCAGGGGAATCGTTCCCCCGCCGTGGTGAACGAGACGTGAAGATTTCGTACGGCGATACAACCAAGTTGATTCATCGAAGATGCGTCGCGTCCGTGACTCGGCATCGTGCGACATTTCGATGACGGTGTGACGATCGGCAACCTCGGGGTGCGCCTTGCGAAACCCCTTTGGTGCGTAGATGACGACATCGAACCTCGATTCTGGAAGTCCGAGCATTTGCCGACAGAGATATTCCTCACTTCCGCCGACTCCGCCGGGCCGACACCACATCAGATTGACGGCAACCACCGGCGCATGTCCGAGAGGGGATTGCCCGATCATCGACCGAGTACCTCTCGATACGCCTGCACTGTCAGTCGGGCGGTTTCCGACCACCGATGTCGGGCAGCCTGCCGGAGTCCCTTCGCGGACAGAGATCTCCGATCCGCCAGCGCCGATTCAATACCCCGCGCAATGTCCTCCACCGAGAACGGATCGACCAGCACGGCTGCGCCGCCGGCAACCTCCTCTGTCGACGTGCCTCTGCTCGTGACCACCGGGACCCCATACGACATGGCTTCGAGCACCGGCATCCCGAAACCCTCGCGTTCGCTCGGGTAACAGAATGCTGCAGCACCCGAATACAACGCAGGAAGGTCAGTATCCGGGACGAAACCGATGAACTGAACCCGCGGGTCACAGTCGGACACGTCTTCTCCCCAGCCATGCGCACCAGCAACGATCAACGGCACATCGGCTCCGCTCATTTCCAATGCCTGTGTCAGCCTCCGAAGATTTTTGCGCGGCTCGAGCGTTCCAACGAACAACAAGTACTCCGAGGGCAGTCCGTACTTCTCTCTGACAGCCAAGCGATCTACATCGTTCACGGGGAAGGCTTCGACGCCCCACGGAACGAGTCGCAGTCGATCCGCCGGTATGCCCGCACGTTCGGCATCGAGCATCGTTGCGGCAGACGGACACAAGACGAGCCGCGCTCGAGTACGGATCTCCGTGAGACTCTGTTCGAACACCCGAACTCCATGGCGCGTGAACTGATCCGGTCTGTGTCGCCAGGCAACATCGTGGAGTGTTGCCACCATGGGAGCGTCCGATGCAGCCGGAATGACTCCGGTGCAGTGGACCAGGTCCACCGGTCCAGTTGCCATTTCCACTTTCGGCCAGTGAAATCTGAGCCATGACTCGTACAGGCACCATCCGCTCAGGGGGAGCGCACAGATGGCTATTGGGGGAGCGAAGGTCGGATCGGGAAGGCGACGGTGGGTACCTGCGACACCGACGAGATCGATGTCAGGTTCATCGGTCAGGGCTATGGCGGCTCGAATGGCAGACGTCGCAGTACCCGCCGGAACACGGTGCCAACACTGCTCGAATGTGTAAGCCACTCGGATCGGTGCACGCACATGTCCATCTTGACCGACTCGTGCCGGTAATTGACGGCACGCGGTACGGCATACTCGTGTGATGTCTCACACCATCCTCACCCTTTCCGGAAGCTTGCGTTCGGATTCGTCGAACACAGGTCTCATTCGCCTGGCAGAACGGATCACTGCGTTGGAGCCAAGTCTCGGTTTGACGATCGTGACGGTCGACAACCTCGACTCACTGCCCTTTTACAACGCAGATCTCGAGGATCCGACCCTCACACCCCCGAGTGTTCGAGATTGGAGGGCGCGCGTCGAGGACTGTGTCGGCCTCTTCATCGCATCCCCCGAGTACAACTTCGGCCCCACCGCACTCCTCAAGAACGCAATCGACTGGGTCTCGCGGCCACTGGGTCAACACGCTCTACGGGGCAAAGCGATCAGCTTGGTGAGCAGTTCTGCGAGTACCGGCGGCAAACATATGACGGAACAGCTGACCACGATTCTGACTTTGTTGGGGAACAAGGTCATCGAGGTGCCCGAGGCGCTGTTTGTCAAGGGTGCAGAGAGGATCTTTTCCGACGGTACGACCTCCGACCCCGATGTGGAGGAAGTCGTACGTGCCCGGCTGGTCGGACTTGCGGAGCAGCTTCGTTCAGCCTGAAATGGTCGAGTCGGCTGGAGCCGACCAGAGCGCCTCGCCCTTCGACTCGACACTTGTCCAGTGAGGGTCGACGCCACTGCGCAACAAGAGACCTGGCGGTCCATCGACTTCCCAAATCACGGCCGGTCGCTCACCATGCCAGCGGATTGCGAGCGAGATCGTGCGACCGGAACCGGCTGGAATCCGGTGAGCCTCGATGTTCACACCCAGTCGAGTCTCGTCGAATCCATCCGTGACGAGCATGACTTCGTCGCGAGCCGACCACCAAGCAAGGTCACCTTCGACTGCAGAGATCAAATCGTTCGCAACCGATCTTTCGTTCGAGTTGTCACGAAGCGCTACGCCTCGAACCGACCCGAGGCTGCGAACGAAGTCGACGTCCTTGCTTGCAGCGAGACCACGCTTGTGCAGAGTTCGACTCACCGCTCGTTCGAGATCCCGATATGCACGTGAATCACTGCTCGCCAGAAGAATCGCACCGCTGCGCAGAGCATCTGCAATTTCAGACCGAAGGTTGCGTTGCTTGCGCACGATGCGAAGAAGTCGTTCGAGAGTGGTCACGATTTGGGGCACGTCTGCGCTCGCGAGACCCATCCGCACAAGTTCCCGGTGTGCGACCAGCCATGCGATCTCGTCGTCGATCGATCCGTGCACGACCTCCGGAGACGCAAGGGCGACATTCGACCTTTGAATTCGGACGAGATCTTCGAGAGGCACACCATCGATGAGATCCGGAACTTCGACGCGTGACGCACCGTCAGTGATGTTCACCCATCCGCGAACAACTGCTTCCCAATCCGGGAACGCATCGACATCGATCTCGGAGACAATGCCGGTCCGAGCAAGTGCAACGCGCATACTCGATCGATGACCAAGGGGAATCACGAGTGGTGGTCGATCGATGCCTCGATCCTCCGAGGGCCAAGGGCGCTGAGTCGAATCGAGCCGGTGGTAGGACCGGGGCGTCACGACATCCGAACGGCTCAATGAGATTGCGACCGGCAGTGGCGAATCGTTGGTGAACTCGACCAATACCGCTGAAACTTCATCGCGCAGTGAAGCTGACCAGACCCGCTGCACGACGTCTCCATTCGGGACACGCACTCGAGTCTCCGTCACCGGTGTTCCACTCACCCGTGTTTGCCGTGTCGACGACTCTTGTTCAGGGAAGTGCCACCGG
>JBIIKC010000156.1:0-4135 GCA_044233375.1 Ilumatobacteraceae bacterium | reverse complement strand
GAGCCGCGCGTACCGGGTGCCCGAGGAAGCGAACCGCCCGATACACACCACCGTTGCCGAGGAGAATTCGGGCGAACCACTGCGGAGTTGCCAGAACCACGAGAGGCGGCATGAAATACGTCAGCGCCATGTGCTGGAACATGTGCACCGAGTACAGGTACTCCTCGGCGATGTCGTGCATCGGCCAGTCGGTGGAGAACCACAGAATGGCGATTCCTGCAACGAACGCCGTGAGTTGAGAACGCGTGACGACAGGTTCTCCTGCAGGAACCGCACGAGGACCGAGCACACGCACGACGTAGACGTACGACGAGATCAAGAATGCAACGAGGACCCAGACCTCGATGTGCAACTGAAAACGCCACGGATCGAGCATGTCGAAGCCGCCCTCTCGGCTGTGTCAGCCCTGTAGGAAGAACTTGAAAGTTGCCAATGCACCCGCGTACACCGCGATTGCCAAAATCAACCCCGAATAGAACAAGTACGTGAAGATCTTGTTGTCGAACTTCAAGTGCATGAAGAACGAAGCCACGATCACGAACTTGACGATCATCAACACGAACAAAGTCGGCATGAACAGCGGACCGAAATCGATGTAGTACGTCGATACTTCGATCGCTGTCAGCCCCGCAAGAATGAGGGCGATGATGATGTACTGCTTGTCCGAAGCCCCGTGGTGCTCGGTGCCGTGAGACGCAGCGTCGTGTGAAGTGGGGTTCTCTGTGGCGGTGCTCATCATTCGCTCCTCAGGACGGAATCAGGTAGACGAGGGTGAAGATGACGATCCACACGACGTCGACGAAGTGCCAGTACAGACCGACCAACTCGACTGCTTCGGCCTTGTCCCCGGGGATTCGCTGACGGCGAATCATGCCCACGAGAGCACCGAGCATGATGATGCCGACTGTGACGTGAACCCCGTGGAAGCCGGTGAGCGTGTAGAAGCTCGAGCCGAACAGGCTGGTCGTGAAGCCGAGACCCTCGCGATAGAAGGCCGTGAATTCGTAGACCTGACCTCCGACGAACGTCGCGCCCAGAACCGCCGTCACCGACAGCCACAAGTTGGTGTTGCGGTCATCCTTGCGCTGAGCAGCGGACACGGCCAGCACCATGGTCAACGAGCTCATCAACAGGACGAACGAGCTCACCGAGGTGAAGGGGATGTCGTAGATCTGGTCGGGTTGCGGTCCTTCGCTGACTCGACCCTTGTAGAGCATGTACGTCGAGATCAGGCCGCCGAAGAGCAGGCATTCCGAACCGAGGAAGACCCACATCGCCAGCTTGTTGTTCGACAAGCCGGTCGTCGTGTGGTGGGCGCCATGGTCGGTTCCATGGCCGTGTGCGACAGCGGTATCAGCCAAGGGGCGCCAACTCCTTCGTGTGCCCGCCCTCAGGGGCAGGAGGATCGAAATCGTCGTCCGGCGATGTCGAGGGCTCCATTGCCCAGCCGAACATCGTGAACAGAACGAGCGCCACACCGACGGCAGTGATCATCATGTTGTAGATCAAGCCATAACCGATGATCGGCAGAGCCAGTGCGAGCAGAATCGGCCAGTACGAGCGAGAGGGCATATGAATGTGCTCGTCTGGATGAGAGTTCAACTCCGACAGAACCTGTTCTGCCGATGCCACCTGCTTCAACTCGTGTGTGGTCGAATCCTCGGCGTACTTGCGATGGAAGAATTCGTCCAGGTGCTTGACCGTTGGAACCGAATCGAAGTTGTGTTCCTTGGGCGGGTTCTCTGTCATCCACTCGAGTGTGCGGGCATCCCACGGATCGAGAGGAGCGACCGGAACACTCTTGGATTTGTGCGTGTAGATCACGTTGATGATGAACATCAGGATTCCGATCGAGAGGATGAAGGAACCCGTGGATGCGATGCGGTTCCAGAAGCCCAGATCGAAGAATCCTTCACCTGCACGAGCTTCTGTCCACACCTGCATACGGCGAGGCTGGCCCTGAAGACCGAGGATGTGCATCGGACCGAACGTCATGTTCATTCCGATCACCATCAGCCAGAAGTTCCATCGACCGAGCTTCTCGTTCAACTGCTTACGGAACATCTTCGGCCACCAGTAATAGAAGCCGGAGAACAGACCGAAGATGGCTCCGCCGAACAACACGTAATGGAAGTGAGCGACGATGTAATACGTATCGGTCTGCTGAGTGTCACTCGGCGCAACGGCGTGTGTGACGCCCGACAAACCGCCGATCGTGAACTGCACCACGAGTCCGATTGCGAACAGCATCGGCACCGTGAACACCAGCTTGCCACCCCACATGGTCATCACCCAGTTGACGATCTTGACTCCGGTCGGCACGGCAATTGCCATCGTGGCGAGAGAGAACACCGTCACCGAGACAGGTCCGAGTCCGGACGCAAACATGTGGTGGGCCCACACACCCCATCCGACGAATCCGATGGCTGCTCCCGACATGGCAACGATCGGGTAACCGAACAACGGCTTCTTCGAGAACACCGGGATCACTTCACTGACGATGCCGAACGACGGCAGGATCAAGATGTACACCTCGGGGTGACCGAAGATCCAGAACAAGTGCTGCCACAGGAGCGGATCGGCCCCTGATGCGACATCGAAGAACGTCGCATCGAATGAACGCTGGAACATGAGCAGGAACAGCGCCACGGTGATCACCGGAATTGCGAACAGCAGAAGGAACTGCGTCACCAGGACCATCCACGTGAAGATCGGCATTCGCATCAACTTCATGCCCGGGGCACGCATGTTGAGGATCGTGACGATCAAGTTGATGGCACCGGTCAGCGACGCGATACCGGTGATCTGCAGTCCGAGACCCCAGAAGTCGATTCCGTGGCTCGGCGAGAACAACGTCGAGCTGTTGGGGGCGTACATGAACCAACCACCGTCGGCCGCTCCGCCGAGGAACCACGAGGTGTTCAAGAAGATGCCGCCGAAAAGGAAACACCAGAAGCCGAAGGCGTTGATGCGCGGGAAGGCGACGTCACGTGCGCCGATCTGCAGAGGAATGAAGTAGTTGGCAAACGCTGCTGCCATCGGCATCACGAACAAGAACACCATCGTCGTGGCGTGCATCGTGAACATCTGGTTGTACTGATCGGCACTCAGAACTTTGCCGTCAGGTCCGATCAACTGCAGACGAATCAGCAGAGCTTCCACACCGCCGACGATGAAGAAGAAGAACGCGGCGACTCCGTACATGATGCCGAGCTTCTTGTGGTCGACGGTCACGAGCCAGTCCCGCCAACTGCTGCTCGCCGCCGGACGCTTGAACACGCCGAGGGCTTCACTCGGTACGACGACGGCAGGAGATGCTCCCGCAGGAGCAACTTCCGTCGAGGGACGTTCGATGATGGCCATCTTGGATTCTCCCTTTTACTTCCGCTCGAGCAGGTAGGCGACGAGTGCGTTGATCTGGTCTTCGGTCAGACCGAGTGCCGGCATACCGCGGTACTTGCCGTCGGTCGTTGCAAGCTGCGTCGGATCGGCGTACATCGGCTTCTTCTCGGGCGCATTACGCAACCATTCACGCAGGTCCTTCTGATTGAGGCAGTCCTCGGAGACACCGGCGAGGTACTTGGCGCCGAACTCCTCGGAGTTCGAGTTCCAGACATCGTCACGACATCCCGGACGCAAGAGATCCCATGAGGCACCGGCGAAAGTGTTGCGGGTCATGAGATTCGTCAGGTTGGGGGCAGCTCCCGACACCATGTACTGCTCGGGGGCAGACACGATCAGACTCCCATCGGAGTTCTGCAGACCGTTCACCTGGTGACAGCGGCTGCACTGCTGAACGAACACACTCTCGCCTTCGGCCGCCAGAGTTCCGGCTTCTGGTGGGGTATAGGCCTCGAGCTGGTTGGCAACCCACGCGTCGTAGTCGGGGCGACTGAGAACCACGGTCTCCATGCGCATGTACGCATGGGACAAGCCGCAGAACTCGGTGCACTGTCCGGCATAGATGCCCGGTTGAGAACCCTCGAGGCGCAGCAGATGCACTCGACCCGGAACGCTGTCCTTCTTGCCGTTCAACTTCGGAATCCAGAACGAGTGGATCACGTCACGGCTCGTGAGTCGAAGGAGGACTTTCGTGTCCTCGGGGATCACCAACTGACCGGAGGTCACGATGGGC
>JBIIKC010000155.1:0-4163 GCA_044233375.1 Ilumatobacteraceae bacterium | reverse complement strand
TCGCTCTCGTCAGCCTCGAAATGGCGTGCCGCGATCGTCTTGGCTGCATCGATCAGGTCACGACTCACCTTGACGACAGCGCTTCCGCCCAACTGCAACGAGCGCGATCCGTACGTACCCACCCCTTCTGGGACGAGATCCGTATCGCCGTGGACGACCGATACTGCGGACATCTCGACGCCCAGTTCACTCGCAGCCAACATCGCCCAAGACGTCTCGTGACCCTGGCCGTGAGGTGATGTACCGGTGTAGACAGTGACGTGTCCGTCGTCGGACACCGACACCCGCGCATGTTCACTTCCTGCAGACGGGCCACCCGTCACTTCGACATAGGTGCTGATCCCGATCCCGAGTTGGATCTGGTCACCCGAAGCCCGCCGACGCTTCTGCTCAATACGCAAAGATTCGATGTCGGCGTGGCGTACGAGTGCGTCGAGCGCCGCCTGATAGTCACCCGAGTCGTACACCGTCCCCATGGCATTTGCACGCGGGCGGGTGAAAGGAACAATGAGATTGCGGCGTCGCACTTCGATCGGATCGAGGCCGACACGGTGGGCAAAGAGATCCATCATGCGCTCGATTGCAGCAGTCGCCTCGGGACGTCCTGCGCCACGGTATGCATTGACAGGAGTCGAGTTGGTCACAACCGAACGGGACCGAGCCCTCACCCGATCGATGTCATAGGTGCCGGGAGCCATCATCATGGTGAGATCGGGCAACCAAGCACCGAGGCTCGGATAGGCACCGGCATCCTGGACGATGTCCATTTCGTACGCCTCGATCCTTCCGTCACGGCCTCCTCCGAGACGCAGAGTCTGCACCTGTGCACGTCCGTGATAGAGACTGAGCATGCTTTCCGAGCGTGTTTCGTGCCACCGGGTCGTTCGATTGTGGCGGGACGCAACCCAGGCCGTGAGGATGTCTTCCGGATACCACCCATCCTTCGGGCCGAACCCTCCGCCGACATCGGGACCTGCAATCACGTGAATCTTGTCGACTACCACTTTCAATTGGGTGGCGATCATGTCACGGGCCAATTGCGGTGTCTGCGTGGTGAGGTAGCAGTGAAGTCGCTCTCCCTCGGGAACGACAACGGCCGCACGGGGTTCCATGGGACACGGAGCGAGACGTTGATTGACGATGACCTGCTCCACGACGACCTCGCACCCGGCGAACAGGTCCGTCGAATCGTCCACACCACTCGAAGCAAGTGACCCCGAATAGGTGATGTTCGTTCCTGCGCCCTCGAACAAGTGAATTGGCGTCGACACGGCATCGATCGGATCGATGACCACGTCCAAGGGGTCGATGTCCTCAATAACTGCGGCAGCTCCGTCCACTGCGGCCGATTCACTCGTTGCTACAACCACAGCGATGATCTCCCCGACGAAGCGCACTCGATCGCTCGCAACGATCGGCCGCACCATCAGTGGATGCGTCAGGCCGCCGAACACAGGTGGAATCGGCGGCAGATCGACGTCTCGACCGGTGACGACTTCGATGACACCGTCCACATCGAGAGCAGCGGAAACGTCGATGCCGAGAATTCGTCCGTGGGCCACCGGTGACCGCACGAAGGAGAGCCAGTACGTGGACACATCCGAACTCGGAGTGTTGGAAACATAACGGCCGCGGCCTGTGAGGAAGCGATGATCCTCGACACGGGTCACGGCGCGACCGAGAAGACTCATCGATTCACTCCTGGTGGATTACAGATCACGACATTTGGCGCGGTGAGTTGTTGGAGATCGTGCAGTACCGAGAACGCTGCCAATTCGCTGGATTTCGGATTCGAACTCGACGGCGTATTGGCGAACGTCAATTCGTAGTGACCAAGGGTCGAGTCGAGAACGACCGTGTGGCGGGTGCTCGGTGCCTGCGGGTCTGCGTCGATGATGACTCGCGTCCGATCGAGTCCGATCGAACGTACTCCGAGTGTCGCAGCGACATTGGCGTTTGCTGGGAACAAGCGGGTGGCATCTCGGGCATTGCCAGTGAACACATTCATGAACGTCGAACCCGCCTCGAGAACGGTTCGGTCCTCGTCACTCATCCAAGGTTGAACGAGAGACGGCGGAGATTTGACGGTGTGAAGCGAGACGTCCCGAAGTTGTCCGGAGATTCTCAGTGCATCGATCAGATCGAAACCTCCGATGGCACCGGCACTGGGTACGAATCTGCCAGGACCGCTCGTGAGGGTCTGCACCATCTCGTCGTCTGAGAGCACCCCGTTGCTCAGAGCCACCAGCGTCCGACCGGCGGCCACGACTGCAGGACCATGTGCCCGAAGCGCTGCCTGACCAGCTGCCTCGACAACGATGTCGCAATTGGTCAGCACGTGATCGAGAGAACCCTGCTCGAGACTGAACACCGACGTCAATGTGGTTCCGGGAACCACCCCTTCCTCGAGATGGGTACGGATGAGATTTCCGAGAGCCCCTGATCCGATCAACCCCACTCGGTAGGAATTCGTCACTGGGGTCACAGTCATTAATCGGGCCACCCGGGGATGACGAGAGATTGCTCGAGCTTTCGAAACACCGATTCGAGAATGGCAGTCTCTTCAGCAGTCAGCGAGTTCAACATGCGCCTTTGACGCTCCCTGTTGAGCAGAGCAACGCGGCTGACCACGTCCGCACCTTCATCGGTGAGCTGGACGTAGACACTTCGACGATCGTCGAGATCATTGACGCGTTTGACCATGCCCATTTTGACCATGCGGTCCACGCGCAATGTCACACCTGCCGAGGTGAGCAACGACGTGCGCGCAATCGATGAAGGGCGAGCCATGTAGGGATGTCCCATGCGGAACAATGCAGCCATCAAGTCGTAATCACCGATCCCCAGTCCGTGAGCCTGGAAGAAGGACCGAAGATTGTTGTCCAGCAGTCGCGCAACTCGATTGAGACGACCGAAGACCTGAAGAGGTCCGGAGTCGAAGTCCGGAACTTGCCTCACCCATCCCTCGACAATTCGATCAACTGCATCTGGACCGAGATGAGGAACGTGACGATCATGACTATTCACACCTGGATTCTCCTTTGAGTCCGGTGATCAGAGCAAGTAATTCGTCGCCGGTGGTGTCGGCCGTGACCAAATTGGCGACAAGACGCCCTTGTCTCATGACGGCGATCCGGTCCGATACTCGGAAAACCTGCCCGAGATCGTGACTGACGACGACGACACACAGTCCCCGATCGCGCAACGTCTTGATCAGCTGCTCGACCCGCGCCGTTTCGGTGACCCCGAGTGCCGCCGTCGGCTCGTCCATCAGAACGACGTAATTTCCCCAGGTTGTCGCGCGTGCTATGGCAATTGCCTGGCGTTGTCCGCCGCTCAATTCCTCGACAAAAGCTTGAGGCGACGGAACATTGACCGAGAGTCCGTTGATCGTCTCATAAGCCTTCTGGTTCATCGACTTCGTCTTCAGGAACTTGAACGGCCAGAATCCAGTGACCTCTTCACGTCCGAGGAACATGTTCTGCGCCACCGACAAGTTGTTCGCCAGGGCGAGATCCTGATGGACGGTCTCGATTCCTGCCTGACGGGCGTCGTTGGGTCCACGGAACTCGAATTCCTGGCCTTCGACGATGATCTCTCCGGAGTCCGGGACGAGCGCTCCACACATGGCCTTCAGAAGCGTCGACTTCCCAGCTCCGTTGTCTCCAACAATTGCGGTGACCTCACCCTTGTGGAACGCGAGAGAGACCTCGGCGAGAGCGAAGATGCCGCCGTAATTCTTGGACACATTTCGTACTTCGAGTGCTGCGTGATCATTCACGTCGGTTGTCCCTTCGCTAGGAGTGTTGTGATCATCTTCGGACTTGCTGGCGTGCGGTGAACTTCGACCCGTCGATCCCTCAGTGCATGATCAATCGCATTCAGAACCGCTGCTGGCACGGGAATCGTGCCGGCTTCTCCGACGCCTTTGATGCCGAGCGGATTGCGCGGACTTCGCGTCTCGACATGGTGAATTCGAACCTTGGGCATCGCAGATGCCGGGGGAAGGATGTAGTCGATGAAGTTGGGGTTGAGCGGTTGAGCGTTGTCATCGAACGCAAGGTCCTCGAACAGGGCAGCACCCAGACCTTGTGCCACTCCCCCTTCGATCTGTCCATTGACGACCTCTTCGTCGAGAAGAGGACCGCAGTCGTGAACGACGA
>JBIIKC010000177.1:0-3834 GCA_044233375.1 Ilumatobacteraceae bacterium | reverse complement strand
GACTCGTCGATGTCGAATGCTCACGTCGAACCGTCCCTGTCAGGACGTCCGGGGTCGAATGACATCGGCTCCGCGCATGTACGGCCGCAGGGCTTCTGGAATCACCACGGTTCCATCGGGCTGGTGGTTGTTCTCGATGATTGCTGCCCACACCCGCGGTACGGCAAGGGCTGAACCATTGAGGGTATGAGCGATCTCTGTTCCCTTCTGCCCTGCCCGACGCAGACGGATATCGGCTCGACGAGCCTGGTAGTCACTGAACCACGAGATCGAGGACACTTCCAACCAAGCATCGCATCCCGGCGCGTAGACCTCGATGTCGTAACTGCGATGATGACTCTGACCCATGTCTCCGGTACAGATTTCGA
This sequence comes from Ilumatobacteraceae bacterium, assembly GCA_044233375.1. GTDB lineage: Bacteria > Actinomycetota > Acidimicrobiia > Acidimicrobiales > Ilumatobacteraceae > Casp-actino8. Next base: position 3,466 of record JBIIKC010000177.1, on the reverse strand, counting down.
TGATGCGGTACGGCAGACCGAGGAGAGCTATGACTCTCTCTGCTCTCGCAACGATCTCATCGAGTAGATCGGGTGCCTGTTCCGGGGACGCAATCGACAGGATCTCCACTTTGTCGAATTCGTGCGCTCGGAGCATTCCTCGTGTGTCACGACCAGCCGAACCTGCTTCACGTCGATAGCACGGCGAGTACGCCATGACCTTGATCGGCAATTGTGATTCATCGATGATCTCGCCGCCGTACAGCGAGGTCAGCGGAACCTCTGCGGTCGGAATCATCCACAAGCCGTCACGTTCGATGGCATACGCGTCATCGGCGAACTTCGGCAGGTGTCCTGTGGCAGTGAGAGTTGCGGTGCTCACCATGGTCGGTGGACGGATCTCCTCGAAGTCGTCCGCATTCTGATCGAGAGCAAATTGGCACAAGGCTCGGGCCATGGTGGCTCCGAGGCCGCGCTGCATCGTGAACATCGATGCAGCGATCTTCGTGGCACGGTCGTTGTCGAGAATGCCGAGCTTCGTTGCGATGTCCCAATGAGGAACCCGTTGATGGTCGGCGAAATCAACTGGCATCCCAACGGGACCCTTGATCACAGGATTGTCACCGTCATCCTCGCCGTCAGGTGCATCGACGTGCGGCAGGTTAGGAATCCTCAAGAGGATTTCGCGGACCTCTTCCTCGACAACGGCATATGCATCGTTCGTCAATGATTCCTGTTCACCGAGTTCACGGCTCTCGGCTTGAAGGTCCTCCGCAGCCGCTTCGTCCTTGTCGCGCTTGGCCTGTCCGACCTTCTTCGAGAGGTCGTTGATGCGAGCTCGGAGAGCGTCTCGCTTCGTCGCCATCTCGCGTAGCGATTCGTCGAGCGCGCTGATTCTGTCGAGTTGCTCCAGCAATTCGGGATTGTTGCGCCGAGCCAATGCGCTTCGCACGACATCGGACTCGTTTCGCAGACGACGAAGATCGATCACAAGCGCAGGCTACCTGCCTAATCTGGAGGGGTGCCCGGAACGCAGAACCCCTCGTTTTCGCGCGTCGGTCGAGACGAACCGACGCTCGTCATCGAGGATCTGGTCGTTCGATACGGAGATCTCTGCGCGGTCGAAGGTGTGAGTCTCAATGCATGGGCGGGTCAGGTCACTGCCGTCCTCGGCCCGAACGGTGCTGGCAAGACGAGCACGATCGAAGTGTGTGAAGGGATCCGTCGACCGACATCGGGCTGGGTGCGGATCTTCGGACTCGATCCGGTGCGTGACCGTCGAATCCTTCGGCCACAGATGGGTGTCATGCTCCAAGAGGGCGGCATCTACCCGAGTGCTCGACCGCTCGACACGATCCGGCAGTACTGCGGTTTGTACAAGCGGGGCCCGTCGAACGCCGACCCGGAGGAACTCCTCGAGCGAGTCGGTTTGACGGAGCGTCGTCACACTCCGTGGAGACGGCTGTCCGGAGGGGAAAAACAGCGTCTTTCCCTTGCCATGGCACTCGCTGCCCGTCCGCGTATCGCCTTCCTCGACGAGCCCACGAGTGGTGTCGACGTGAACGGTCGGACGATGATCCGCGAGATCATCCGCGAGCTGGCCGATTCCGGTTCGACTGTCATCCTCGCCACTCACGAGCTCGATGAGGCTGAAAAGGTTTCTGATCGGGTAGCGATCTTCGATCATGGTCAGTTGCTCGTCGAGGGTCCCCTCGACAACGTTCGACGAGCTCGACGAACGGTCCGCCTCCGCACGGTTCAACCGATCACCTGGGATTCTCTACCTTCGGATTTGATCACCTGGCTCGTCGAGGAGTCTCCGGGTACCTACGTGATCGAAGATGCTCCAACGGATCTCGTGGCGAAGCTCGCCGTCTGGCTCAACGAAAACGGAATCGAAGTCATCGAACTCCGCACGGGTGTTTCCACCCTCGAGGACGTCTTCAAGCGACTCACAGGAGCGCAATGATGCCCAAAGTTCGCGGACCCCTCCAGTCGCAGTTGCGCAGCGAATTGAGAACGCTCCTGCGCAACGGAGAGCAGTTGCTCCTCACACTCGTGATCCCGATCGGAATCCTTGCTTTCTTCAGCAGGATCGACGTCCTGCCGAGTGGTGATCCTGATGTCTTTGCCGAGCCCGTGGACTTCTTGACACCAGGTGTACTGGCTCTCGCCATCATGAGCAGCGCAATGGTGAGTACCGGTATCGCCACAGGCTTCGAGCGCGGGTACAACGTCCTCAAGCGTCTCGGAACGACTCCCCTCGGGCGTCCTCGATGGCTGATTGCCAAGATCGCATCCATCCTGTGCGTTCAGGTCATTCAGTTCGCGATTCTCGTTCCCGTCGCTCTCGGTCTCGGCTGGGACCCCGGCAGAGCAGATTGGGCGAAGGCTGCGGCAGCGGTCGCTCTCGGCACTTCGGCATTTGCCGGCATCGGTCTCTTCCTCGCCGGGCGATTGCGGGCCGAGATCAACCTTGCGGTTCAGAATCTTCTGTTTCTCGTTCTACTCGTGAGCAGCGGAATGGTCATCCCTCTCGACGAACTCCCTGATTCCGTTGCTTCGTTCGCCCGTTTTCTCCCTTCCGGCGCACTTGCCGACATCTTGCGCGATGCACTGGTCGGAGGTGGAGCCAACATTCCACGCACTTGGCTCGTCCTCATCGGATGGGCTGTGATCGCACCATCGATCACGGCAATCACCTTCCGCTGGGAGTGATCCGACGGTTCGGGGATCTCAGACGAGGTCTCTCGGCGGCACCGTCGTGCTGAATGCCCGCTCGACATCCTCGGTCGTCAAAGGCTGCTCATCGCGAACGTAGGCTCGTGAATTCTCCACACGGAACGTGCGGACGAAATGCCGGATGAACATGACGACGATGATCGTCCAGAGGAAGATCGAACCGCCCAGTTTCATGATGGCACCCGCCATCTGCTGGTCGGATTCGACGGAGACACCCCAGACACGGACCGGGTTCTCGTATTGCTTGTAGACGGTTCCCTCCGCAAAGGTCAGCCATGCAGCTGGCACGGTTGCGACGACACTGTTCATGAACAGATAGATCATCTTCGACATCGGAGAAATGTGAAGTTCTGGGAGAGGGCCGATGACCGGCAGCCACATCAGAATCGCCGTGAGAACGAGCATCACATGTACGAAGTAATGCAATGGTCCATTGGAGACCGACGCATTCACCACCCCTGGAACGTGACTGACCATGACGCCCACGTTGAACAGCAGAGCCGCGCGCACCGGATGCCCGAGGAAGCGAACCGCGCGATACACACCACCGTTGCCGAGGAGAATTCGGGTGAACCACTGCGGAGTTGCCAGAACCACGAGAGGCGGCATGAAATACGTCAGCGCCATGTGCTGGAACATGTGCACCGAGTACAGGTACTCCTCGGCGATGTCGTGCATCGGCCAGTCGGTGGAGAACCACAAAATGGCGATTCCTGCAACGAATGCCGTGAGCTGAGAACGGGTA
>JBIIKC010000154.1:0-4209 GCA_044233375.1 Ilumatobacteraceae bacterium | reverse complement strand
CGGCCATGGACCGTCGATAGCGAGTGATTCGATGATTTGTCGAAAAGTGTCGAGGTCGGAGGTGGACTCGGCTCGTTCGACTTCGGACATCCGACGGATCTCGAGAGAAGTCCCGATGGCGTGGGCAACCGAGTCGATTCTTTGCACACGCTCGACGGGATCGAGAGGAAGATCCGACAAGGAAAGCAGGACGGCTCTCGGCAGACCGGCGAGGAGAATGTCAGCCGCCGAGTCCGATCGAGAGAGTTGGTGGAGCCGTTGTGCTCCCTCGGCGATCGAGCGAGTCTGCTCGCCGTTGGGTCTGCTCACTTCCAATTGCCAAGGTGCAACGACTCGAGCAGCGATTTCGTGCAACCGGCGTTCTCGGCGTGAACGTTCGACAGGGTCGATCGATCCTGTGGCGAGTCCGCGCTCCCAGGGTCGTTCGTCGTACACAACGTCGAGTAGTCGGTGGATGCGTCGCAGCGCCACGCTCGATGGAGTGGTCGTCGGATCGGTCCCCCGGATCCATACGTCCTCGACGAGACGTAGATCGCTCGTCCCGAAGACCAGGACTTCCATGTCCTCCAATGAATCGATCAAGTGACCTGCACGTCGAGGATCGGCGTCGCAGCCCAGATTCCGCAGGAGGTCGTCACTGCGAGTCGAATCGTCCGTTGTGGCCTGGGTCCACCAATGATCGGATTCGGACACGGTACGACCGGGCAGAAGGAGTGGAGACTCATGTGCCCAGATCGAGTACTGCTGAACCAGCGCGGGGATGGTCGAGCACGTTGGAGTCTGGGTGTCTGAATCGATGTTCGACAGCGCGTGTGCGAGGCGCGTCTGTTGCACGCGGGTGAGATCTCGTGCCGACCGAATGCATCGAGAGATCTCATCGGCCATCGGCAAGTGGAGAAGATCCTCGAGGCGCTCCACAGCCCGGTCGAGGGCTTGATCGAGCAGCACAAGTCGATCTCGATCGAATGTCAGAAATCCCATTGGCTATCAGGGCGATGGGCGTCGATCGAAAACATGTGTGACGAACGATGGTGAACGGCGAGTTCGATGGCCTCCGACAAGATGAGTTGTACTCGTTTCAAGTCTTCTCGGACTGCATCGGCACGAGGTCCCTTCCACGTCTCGTTCCCCGCAAGAATTCGTGCTCGCTCCACTTCGACTTCGTCGATCGCCCGGAGGACCTGGATGAGTCGATCCATGTGCACCTGTGTGCAGATCGAGATCGTGGTCGGCGAACACGATCGACTCGATCCCTACGGGGTGCGACGCACTCGGTGGTGTGGAAGGCCGGTCACATTCTCGATGAAGCCATCACCGATGATTTCGAACCCATTTCTGAGGTAGAAGTTCAAGGCCGAGTCTCGAGCATTTGCCCAGATCAGGTCGATGGACTTCTCTCGAGCATTGCGGCAGCCGGTTTCGAGAAGACGAGCACCCAATCCGAAACTCTGAAGCTCGGCTTTCGTTGCCATTCCGCGTAGCTGGATGGATCGGTGTGAAGGTTCGTCGATCAGCGGGCGCTCCATCCAAGAACTGACAGCAACGATCGAAAGTGATCGATCGAAAACGGCGAGGTGGAACGTCGCCGGATCCTCGTCACCATCGAAGTCGACAGTTGCTTCTGGCATGTCGACTCGCAGGACCTCCCGTCGCAGTGGACGGACGTCTGCCGCACTGACGTAACGAACCGTGAAATCGTCTGCTGCCGGCATGGAGAGTGCCGAGGTTAGCGAGGGTCGGAGTTCGCTGTGCGCGCGGGGTTCAATCTCACAACGGTCTCGGCCAGATACTCGGCTTCCGAGAGATCATGTGTGACCAGAACCGAAGTCGTCAGCGTCGATCGAAGTATGTCCCTCAGGTCGTGCATCAGACGGTCGTGCAATGCTTGGTCGAGGCCGGTCAAGGGTTCGTCGAGCAACAGCACCTCGGGAGCAGGGGCAAGAGCCCGAGCGAGGGCGACACGCTTGGCTTCTCCGCCCGACAACGTGGCGGTACTTCGATCGGCGAAACCGGGAAGACCGACGAGATCGAGCATCGCATCGACGCGTAGCGACCAATCGGCGAGCAGTCGCCGTTTGGCTCTGGGGGGCAGCCAAAAACGTGAGAACAAGGGCCGCTGCATCTCGAGACCGAAGGAGATGTTCTGTGCAACGGTGAGATGCGCGAACAGCTGATCGTCCTGAAAGACCAAACCGACGTTGCGTCGATGAGCAGGCAGGTCGGTGACATCCCGACCGCCGATCGAGATGGAACCCGTTGCACGAATGATCCCTGCAATGATTCGGAGCAACGTCGACTTTCCGGCCCCGGATGGTCCAACGATTGCGATGGTCGAGCCGGTCGGAATCCCAAAAGAAACGTCCTCGAGGATGGGCGCGCCATCGATTTCGAGCGATACTGCGTTCACGAGAAGGCCGGGTTGGACCTCTGACATCTCATCGATTTCAGGCATGATGCGCCTCAGGTCCTCATGGTCGAATCGAATGAGATGACGATCAGGCTCGTCAGGACGAGAAGGAGAGTCCCAGCAGCCATCGCAGTTGTGAATGCTGTGTCTCCTGCCCGACCGAGCAGTTGATCGACCACGATCGGCAGTGTCTGCGTCCGCTGACGTGTGAGGAAGCTGGTAGCCCCGAATTCACCGAGTGAGAGGGCTGCTGAGAGTCCGAGCCCAGTGGCTACAGCCGGAGCGAGCAACGGGGCATCCACGGCCCACCACCTTCGAAGTGGAGTTGCGCCGAGAACTGCCGCTGCATCCCGCAAACCCGGTGGTATCGATTCGGCAACAGAAAGAGATGATCTCACAACGAAGGGGAGAGCGACCACCGCGTGTATGAATGGAATCAACCACCATTGCGAACGAAAATCGAAGGGTGATTCGTCGTATGTGACGAGAATGCCGAAACCGATGACCACAGCCGACGTGGCCATTGGAACAACGAGGAGAACTCGGGTCACAGGACCCCGTCTTCTTGCGAGCCCGATCGCAGCACCGACCCCGATGGGGACAGCAATCGACGCAGCCAAGAACGCATACATCATCGAACGCGTCACGACGGAGAACATGTCGACATCGCCCAGGAGTGAACTCGTCGGAGAGAAGAGGCTTCTCCATCCGGTAGCGGTCCAGTGTCCACCGCTGCGGATGGATCGCACTGCCATGGCTGTCAGAGGAACGGTGATGAACAACGCAGCGGAACACGCACTCGCAACGGCCCACTTCGGAGCGATACGACGGTCGATGTCAATTCTCTGCATGACGACGGATGATCGGCGAGTGGAAACGGCGAACAATGCGATGATCACGAAGGTCTGTGCCGTCGCGAGGACGGTAGCGCCGGAGATGTCGCCGAGAACAACTGCTCGGCGATAGATCTCGATCTCGATCGTGCTCGAGCCGGGACCACCGAGGATTTTGACGACTCCGTAGGAAGTGAACGACATCAGAAAGACGATTGCACCAGCAACTTTGAGCGCTGAGCCAGCAAGGGGAACGACGATCCGAGTGATGAGTCGAATAGGAGACGCGCCGAGGCTTCGGGCAGCCCCGAGAAGGTCGGGATCGACCATGGACCATTGGGGTGTGACGAGTCGAACGACGACTGCAATGTTGAAGAACACGTGAGCAATGAGGATCGATCCGAAGCTTCGCTCGACCGATGTCGGCAAGAGAGCAAGGAATGCCGATCCGACCACAACCGTCGGAAGGACGAAAGGAACTGTGACGAGGACGCGTATCGCTCTTCGGCCGCGGAAGTCGTATTGAGCGAGAATCCAGGAGAGAGTCGATCCGATGAGGAGAGTGACAATGGTCGAGCAGATTGCCTGCCAAGTCGAGAATCCAATTGCATTCAGGACCGGCTCTCCGGTCAGGATCCTCAGTACAGAGGACGCGCGCACAGTGTCCTTTGCGAGAATGAACAACGGCACGAGCGAGGTGAGGAGAACGAGGATCACCGCAGGAAGTGACCATAGGTGGCTGACCGCCGATGTGTGCAGACTCGATCCCCGTACCCATGCACGTGGCATTTGGGCCGTGGTCATGTCAGGAGTCGTCGCTGAATGTCCACCAGGTCACCGCGCGACGAGGAGCGACCATTCGTCGAGAATCTCAATTCTTCGACGAGCGATTTCCTCGGATGAGAGTGTCCAGGGCTCCCTGACCGGCTCCGCATGACGAATGAATGACTCGGGTAGTGCTGCATCTTG
>JBIIKC010000005.1:0-16383 GCA_044233375.1 Ilumatobacteraceae bacterium | reverse complement strand
TCCGTCCGGGGAGTGATCGAGAGTCACCCCGTGCGGTCGATGGACTTCGCAAGCGCATCAGGATTCGTTCTGATCGGAGGACGAAGTCGTCGCCTCGGGATCGACAAGGCCACGTATCCGATCGGAGGTGTTCCCGCCGCTGATCGATTGGCAAGTCGCCTCCTCGAAGTCTGTCGCGGAGGTGTCGTTCTAGTCGGCCGCGAGGGGGCGCCATGGTCGAGTCACCCGTGCGTTCCCGATTCCCGTGCAGGGATCGGTCCTGTGTCGGGATTGCTCACGTCGCTCGAGCGCTGTGACACGGAGTACGCATTCGTCCTCGCCACTGATCTGTGGAACGTGACGTCGGCCGGATTGGAATCGGTCCTTTCTGACATGAGTGAGATTCACGAAGGATCGTTCGCCGACGTCACGTATGCGGCGACTGCGGCTGGTCGCGGGCAACCGTTGTGCTCGGTTTGGCGTGTCGAATCGGTCCTCGCGACTGTTCGTCGACGGATCGACTCGGGGGATCTCTCGATGTTCGGCATTCTCGATGATGTTCATGCCAAGCCCGTGATTCTCGATGACGCGCAGTTGCGCAATGTGAACGAACCCCAGGACTTGGAACTGTTTCTGCGTGAGGTCCTCGGCGAACGGTAGTTTTGGCGATCGAGACGATCGGAGAATCAGGAATGAAGGAGATCAACGTCGAGGACCTCGAGTCGGTCCTGGCCACAGGAGTCCGATTGGTCGATGTTCGTGAGCCGGATGAATACACATCGGGTCATGTTCCTGGGGCTCTTTCGATTCCTCTCGGTCAGGTGCCCGATCGAATCGACGAATGCTGCTCGCGGGGTGAGATCACGTATTTGATCTGCCGATCGGGAGCACGAAGTGCAAATGCGGGGGAGTTCCTGTCGGACCGCGGGCATGATGTCGTCAATGTCATTGGTGGGACGATGGCTTGGATTGCGAGTGGTCGAGATGTTGTCGAGGGAGAATCGCCGCGGTGACAACGCACTGGATCGACTCGGATCTGTCGGTCCGTGAATTGACCCGGGAGATCGCAGATCAACCGAGGTTCGCACTCGATACGGAATTCCATCGTGAACGGACATATTTTCCGAAGCTTGCATTGATTCAGGTCGCATGGTCAGGTGGTTCAGCGATCATCGATCCCCTGTCATGTGATGTGTCCCCGCTCACAGATCTGTTCTCCGATCGTCACGAGGTCGTTCTCCACGCAGCTCAACAGGACCTCGATGTTCTGTTCCATGCCATCGGAGTCGTTCCAGCGCGAATCTTCGATACGCAGATCGCAGCAGGTTTCCTCGGGTACTCGACGCCTTCGTTGGCATCGCTGGTGAACTCTGAGTTGAAGGTCTCTCTTCCGAAGGGAGATCGGCTCACCGATTGGCTGCGGCGTCCATTGACTGACGCGCAGAAGACGTATGCGCTTTCCGATGTCGAATATCTTTTGGAACTTCGGGACCGACTCTCAGAAGAGTTGGAACGTCGTCGCCGACTGCAATGGGCTTTCGATGCATGTGAGGAATTGCGTTGTCGGCGAGTTGGTCCCGCTGATCCAACAGAAGTCTGGCGCAAGCAAAAGGATGTTCGTGGAATGAGACCGCGAACCCGCGGTGTTCTCGCTGCCCTCGCTGAATGGCGTGAGCGAAGGGCGATGGACAGCGACATCCCGCCTCGGCAGGTTCTTCCCGATCTTGCCCTTCACGGAATCGCTCAGCGAGAGCCTTCGAGCGTGTCCGAATTGGCCCAAGCTCGCGGAGTCGACGATCGTCACACGCGTGGGGTGATTGCCCAGGAGATCTTGCGAGCCGTCGAAGAGGGAAAGAAGAACCCCCTCGAGTTGCCGCAGTCCGACGGGGATGAAATGGAACGACATCTTCGTCCGGCGGTCACGCTCATGTCGGCATGGGTGAGTGAGGTTGCTCGCACGGAGCAGATCGATGCTGCGCTCCTTGCGACGCGTCAAGACATCGTGGACTTCCTGCGCGAAGAAGGACGTTCTCGGCTCTCGACAGGTTGGCGTCATCAACTTCTCGGAACTCAACTCGATGATCTGCTCAGAGGTCGAGCAGGACTGTCATTCGACGGACGGGGAGGTTTGAAGATGATCCGCTCCGACGTTCGAGATTGACGCAGAGCGAAGTCAGGTCGTTTTGAGGCGACGCCAGAGACGTCGCCAGAGAGAGTCGAAGATGTCAGCGACGTCCACGGCGCGAGCGCCCATTTCATGAATGGGTCGTCTCAGGCTGACAGCTTCGGACAGGATCACTCGTTGAGGAACGTACGGCTCCCACACGGAGCGACGGCCAACGGTGCGATTGAGCACGTCGAGCTGTCGTTCAGCCTCACTCGACACCGCCGGGACGCGGTTCACGATGACTCCCGCCACTTCGAGTTCCGGATTCTGCCGCTCCCAGACGCGGTCGATCGTGTCGGCGACTGCTTCGACTCCGCGTAATCCGAGGGCGGATGGCTCCACGACGATCAATGCGTGACGCGCAGAAGTGAGTCCGCTCTCGGTGATCGAGCCGAGGGCTGGTGGACAGTCGATGAGGATCGCATCGTAAGGATCGGATGAGTCCTGGATGGCATTCAGCGCCCGCCGCAGAGCCGTCGTGGATTTTCCGGTCTCCAATGTCTGCAGTGACCTCGACGAAGGCAGGACATCGACTTCCTCGCCCCAGCTACTTGGAAGGATCACCGGTCGAGCTGACCGCCCGTCCAGGACGTCTTCAATCGAGGCTTCGAGCTCGGTGGGGTCGATACCGAGAATCCACGTGGACGAAGCCTGAGGATCGAGGTCGACGACGAGAACTCGACGACCTGCATGCCGAGCCGCTGACGCGAGTCCGAGCGTGACCGTGGTCTTTCCCACTCCGCCCTTTTGATTGACGACGGCGACCGTCCGCGAAGTTCCTACTGCACTCATCACAACCGTCCTCGAGAACACAGGAGATTCATTCCCGCATTGTGACTGGAGGATCCCCATGGGGCAACCTACGGCACGCCTTCTCACCGGTGACTGGGCAAATTGGGTCGAACTTGGGCTGATTGCCACACTTCTGCCCCGGAAACATCTAGACTGCGAGTGCCCGATCACGGTGTTCGGGCTGCGGTGCGTCGTCGGATTTGCGGACGCTGGGCGAGTCCATTCGGACAAAGGCCAGTCCGGAGAAGTCGATGGGCGCCGACATGAAGCACCCCTCTTATGAGTTCGGAGCCCTGACGTGAAAAAGGGTCGTCATCGTCGCTTTGAAGAAGCGAGAAAACTTAAGCAAGCAGGACCCAGTGCATTCGACCTGGGTTTGGGAAACGGGGAACGCAGTCAGCGGTCCGAGGACGATGAGTACGCAGCCTTGGCGGAGAAGTACGGAGTCGTCTTTGACGATGACGACGACGCCGAGTCGGACGAAGAGGCATTGTCAGAAGACGGCTTGTGAGCCGTTGTATCGATTCGACTGATCGGGAGAACACGTGAGTCTGAGAAACGTGGCTCTTGTCGCGCACGTCGACCATGGAAAGACGACTTTGGTCGACGCCCTATTGAAGGCAACCGGCACTTTTGCCGCGCATCAGAACGTCGTCGATCGTGTGATGGACTCCGGCGATCAGGAGCGTGAGAGAGGAATCACGATCCTGGCCAAGTCTGCATCCATCACTTGGAAAGGGACGAAAATCAACCTCGTCGACACTCCAGGGCACGCCGACTTCGGCGGAGAAGTCGAACGTGCTCTCACAATGGTGGACGGCATTCTCCTGCTCGTCGATGCTGCCGAAGGGCCTCTGCCTCAAACCCGGTACGTGTTGCAGAAGGCGCTCGCCCGAGATCTCCCAGCCATCGTCATCATCAACAAAGTGGACCGAGGCGATGCTCGAGCCGAGGAAGTTCTCGACGAGGTCTATCAGTTGTTCATCGACCTCGAGGCGGCCGACCGCCACATCGAGTTCGAGGTCGTTTCGGCAGTTGCTCGTGAGGGGCGGGCAATGGTCGGGCTGGGCATGCCGCCCGAAGACGCGGACCTGTCGCCATTGCTCGACACGATCCTTCGACGAATTCCAGCGCCTGAAGGTGATTCGAATGCACCCTTGCAGGCTCTCGTGACGAACTTGGATGCATCGGAGTACTTGGGTCGACTCGCGATCGGACGGGTGTACCAGGGCGTGTTGCGCAAGGGTGACACCGTTGCGCTCTTGGAGGAGGAGTTCTCCGAGGGTCAGCCTCCGCTTCGTCGTCGTCTCTCGCATCTGATGGCGTATCAAGGGGTAGGCCGTGTCGATGTCGAGGAACTCGGAGCGGGTGAGTTGTTCGTCGTTGCCGGATTCCCCGAGGTCGAAATCGGTGACACCATTGCGTCTGTCGAAACTCCCGTTGCCCTTCCGCGACTCACGGTCGACGAACCGGTGTTGCGGATGACATTCGGCGTGAACACCTCTCCGTTCGCAGGTCGGGAAGGAAAGTACCTCACGAGCCGACATCTCATCGAACGACTGCAAAAGGAAGTGCTCGGCAACGTTTCGATCAAACTTCACGAGACCGACTCACCGGACATTCTCGAAGTTGCAGGTCGTGGCGAGTTGCAACTTGCAGTTCTCATCGAAAGCATGAGGCGGGAGGGATTCGAATTGCAGGTGAGCCGTCCCGAAGTCGTGACCAAAGAAGTGAACGGCCAGAAATTCGAACCTCTCGAACGAGGAGTGTGCGACGTTCCCGACGAGCATGTCGGAGCTGTCACTCAGGCCTTGGCGCCACGTAAGGGCCGAGTCGTCGATCTGCAGCCCGGTGACCCGGGACGCACCGTGATCACATTCGAATGTCCGAGTCGAGGTCTCATCGGATTCCGTTCGCTTCTTTTGACTGCCACACGTGGAACTGCGATGCTGCACCAGCATCACGCTGGATGGACTCCGTGGGTCGGTGAGTTGCCGCACCGTACGGGTGGAGCCATGGTTGCGGATCGAACGGGTCAGGTCACCGCCTACGCGTTGGACAACTTGCAACTGCGCGGCGAACTGTTCGTGCAACCGGGAGATACGACGTACGAAGGAATGGTCGTCGGGGAGTGCTCGCGCAACGAGGAGATGGTTGTGAACGCAGTTCGTGCGAAGGAAAAGACGAACATTCGAACACACAGTCACGACGACGGTGTGAAGCTCGCTCCACCGCGGGTTCACACCCTCGAGACAGCGATCGAGTGGATTGCAGATGACGAACTGGTGGAGATCACTCCGTCATCGATTCGTATTCGCAAGCGTCATTTGGGCCTCGAAGATCGCCGCAAGGCGTTCAAGAAGTCCAGCGCTTGACGACTATTTCCCCCTGGGCTTCTTCGTGATCGTCAGTGCTGGATGGGCCAATGGCTGCGCAGTCGGGCGCTCGAGAGCTTCGACGAGCAGGTCGTAGACCTTCCCACCCACCGTCTCTATGATCTCGTCGCGCAAGTAGCGGTAGACGGGCTCGCGTCCGACGAAAGCGTCGGTCGACTCGGTGCACCACCAGTGAAGGTCCTCCCCGCCAGCGCCCCAATCTCGTCGCTTCCATTCGCGAACTGTTGTGTTCACCCATCCGTTGTCGTCGGTGTGGTGGTCGACGCGGATCGGTAGTTGCCAGCAGACGTTCGGCTTCCAATCGAGAGGTCGCTCTCCGGCTTCGAGAGCTGCTATGTGAAGAGCGCATCCGGATCCACCCTCGAAACCGGGGCGATTCAAGAAGATGCATGCTCCATCGACAGTCCGGGTCATGGTTTCACCGGTCTTGGCTTTCTTGAGGAAACCCTTGCTCTTCGCAGCCTTCTTGAACTGCCAGTTCTTTTCGGAGAGTCGCACGACGTATTTGACGACGTTCGCGACATCGTCCTCATCGACGAAGTGGGCGCCGAAGGAACAGCAACCATGGTTCAGTTCGGGGGTGGGCTCGTCGAGTACGCCGAGACAACCCTCTCCGAAGATGCACTTCCACGGCGAACGCATGAAGGTGGCGTCGAAGATCCAGGTCCTCTGTTCCTTGGGATCCTCGAACGAAATCATCTCATGGAGATCCTCGTGCCGCCCCGACAGTCCAGCAACAGGAATTCGCTTGGGAGGTCGAGTGACCGTCTTGTTCGTAGCCGATGGTCCCTGGGAACGAGGAGAGGGTGATGTCACCGAACCAGGTTAGGTGATAAGCAACGGCAGGCAGGAGATGTCGACGGGTATCCTCTGGCTGTCATGTCCGCGCGACCTCCATTTTCCGCCAACGAACTCCGTCGAGCCTTCACGGATTTCTTCGCTGCGCGAGGCCACGAACCGGTGGCTTCAGCAAGTCTGATCCCGCACGATCCGACCATTTTGTTCACCGTTGCGGGCATGGTGCCGTTCAAGCCCTATTTCGTCGGAGATGAAGTTGCTCCGTACTCACGCGCTGCGACGGTGCAGAAGTGCGCGCGTGCGGGAGGTAAGCACAACGACCTCGAAGATGTCGGTCGCACGAAGAGGCACCTCGTGTTCTTCGAGATGCTCGGTAATTTCTCGTTCGGTGACTACTTCAAGGAGAGTGCGATTCCTTGGGGATGGCAGTTCGTGACAGAGGTGCTCGGATTCGACGGAGATCGAATCTGGATCACTGTGCACGACAGTGACGATGAGGCCGAAGCGTTGTGGCACGAGCAAGTTGGCGTTCCGATGGATCGAATCCAGCGACTCGGAGACAAGGACAATTTTTGGCAGATGGGCGAGACCGGTCCGTGTGGCCCGTGTTCGGAACTGCACATCGACCGTGGTCCGGAGTTCGGCCCACCGGGCGGTCCGCTCAATGATCCCCAGGGCGATCGCTTCATGGAGTTCTGGAACTTGGTCTTCATGCAGTACGACCAGTCAGCGGATGGAACGCGCACCCCGTTGCCGAAGCCCTCGATCGACACAGGTGCAGGTCTCGAGCGAATTCTCACTCTTCTTCAGCACACGGACAGCATTTGGGAGACCGATGTGATGTTGCCCCTGATCGACAAGGCTCAGTCGATCACAGGCGCGAAATATGTGTCCGGTGACTACCAGGATCGATCGAGCTTCAGTTTGAGGGTCTTGGCCGAACATGCTCGTTCGAGCACGATGATGGTTGCAGACGGAGTATTCCCATCCAATGAAGGTCGCGGGTACGTGTTGCGGAGAATCATCCGACGCGCGATCCGACATGCCTACATGCTCGGTACCGAAAAGCTCGTGATGCCATCTTTGTCGCAGACTGCAGTCGAAGTCATGGGAGAGGCGTATCCCGACGTGGCTCGTCAATCCGACTTCGTCTTGGAGGTTTTGACGAAAGAAGAGGAACGTTTCCGTCAAACCCTGAAGACGGGCCTCGGAATTCTCGAGGATGAGATCTCACGTGGATCTGGCTCGGCTGAGCCACTGTCCGGCTCGACTGTCTTTCTTCTGCACGACACCTACGGGTTTCCTGTCGAAGTCACCGAGGAAATCATGGCGGAGCGAAGCCTGTCGATCGACATCGATGGCTTTCGCAACGAAATGGAGCAGCAGCGTGTGCGAGCCAAGTCTGCACGCAAAGGGGGAGAGGTCGACCCGGCTCGACACGAGATGTACCGCGCTGTGCTCGATGCACACGGGATCACCGAGTTCGTGGGTTACGAGTCCGAACAATGCGAAGGTCTGGTTCTTGCGGCGATCGAAGATGCGCATGGAGAGTTCGACGTCTTCCTGAATCGGACGGCGTTCTATGCCGAGAGTGGCGGTCAAGTCGGCGACACCGGGCGCCTGATCGGCCCATCGGGGGAGTTCGAAGTGTTGGATACGACATTCGCCCTCCCAGGTTTGCGAATGCACCACTGTCGTGCCGTTTCGGGAACTCTCGAAGGTGGGCAGACTGTGTCCGCTGTGATCGACTCCGAGCGGCGTACAGCGATTCGCAAGCATCACACGGCGACACACATTCTCCATTGGGCTCTTCGCGAGGTCCTCGGTGAACACGTGAAGCAAGCAGGCTCACTCGTCGATGAAGAAAGGCTGCGTTTCGACTTCAGCCATTACGAGGCGGTCACCTCGGACGAGTTGGCTCGAATCGAAGAATTGGCGAATCAGCACACCCTGTCGAATACGGGTGTTCGGTCGATCGAGACGTCCAAAGACGAGGCGTTGTCGATGGGGGCCGTCGCGTTCTTCGGCGACAAATACGGTGAAAGAGTTCGGGTGCTGACTGCTGGACCCTCGATCGAATTCTGCGGCGGCACTCATGTGAGTGCGACGGGTGACATCGGACTGATCAAGATCGTGTCCGAGGGGTCGATCGGGGCGAATCTGCGCCGCATCGAAGCTGTGGCAGGTCGGCGAACACTCGATGTTCTCCAACGTGATCGACAAACGATTTCCGAAGTGGCTCGACTCGTCGGTGGTAACGGCGATGACGTGTTGTCAGGCGTGCAGCGCAAGCTCGACGATCTCAAGGCGCTTCAGGACGAGGTTCGTACCCTGCGAAGCCAGGCGGCGACCGGTCGGGCACAAGAACTCCGATCCTCGGCCATCGATGGGGTGGTGATCGCACGGGTGGACGACCTCGCCCCGAGTGATTTGCGCGAACTGGCGCTTGCAGTCAGAGCCCTTTCAGGAATCGATTCGGTTGTCCTCGGAGGTGTCTCGCCGAGCGGCGGTGTCTCCCTTGTCGCTGCGGTCTCGGGAACGAGTCAGCGCAATGCTGGTGCCCTCATCAAAGATGCAGCCAAAGCGGTTGGCGGCGGAGGTGGAGGCAAGGGAGACATTGCCACCGCTGGTGGCAAGAACCCTGAAGGTCTCGACGCAGCCCTCGATCTGGCTCGGGAGGCTGCGGGAATCCGATGAGAGCTCTCGGAGTCGATCTCGGGAGCAAACGTATCGGGCTTGCTGTGAGCGACTTCTCGGGGACGATTGCGAGTCCGCACTCCGTTCTCCTCCGAAACACATCTCGCCGAAAGGACCACGAAGCGATCCGTCGCATCATCATCGACGAGGAGGTCGAGATTGTGATCGTCGGTCTCCCGCTGACGATGGCAGGGCAGAAGGGTCCAGCGGCCCAGGGCGTCGTCGACGAGGTTCGACTGTTGAGTAGCGTTGTCGACGTGCCTGTTGAACTCGTCGACGAGAGGCTGACGACGGTGGCGGCTGATCGAATTCTTCGTGAAGGCGACTTGAGTGCAACGGAACGGAGACGGTACGTGGACAAGATCGCTGCAGCGGTTCTCCTTCAGGCATGGCTCGATGGACGAAAGAGCCCATGAACAAGCGACTCGACGATCATGGAAGTGCTCGACGCGATCTCGGTTCCGTGTCATTCGACGACCACGACCACGATGAAGACGGTGACGACGAGCCGGATCAATATCGAGTTCTCCCATCGGTATCGGTTGGTGGTCGCCGCTTGCGCATGGCGACGAAGTGGGTGCTCAGAATTGGAATCGCTTTCGCATTGATCGCCGCTGTCGCATATGGCGGATATCAGTACTGGTATCTGCGGCAGGTGAATCCTCCAGGCGAAGATTCCGTTGCAACCGTGTTCACCGTCACGGAGAACGACGATCTCGATTCGATCAGCAGACGACTTCACGAAGAGGGAGTCATCGTCAACGAAGGGGTGTTTCGTCGTTATGTTCGCGAAGAGGGAGGCCTGGAGATCGTTCCAGGGATCTACACATTGCGCGGCAAGGATCACATGGGAAATCTGTTGCGCGTACTGCGGACCCCGCCCCAGGAAACACTGACAAGGGTGACGTTTCCCGAGGGATTCACGCTTTCACAGATGAGTCGCCGCCTTGCTGAGAACATGAATGCGATCAGCGCCGACGACTTCCTCGTGAAGACCGGGGGTTCTGCGGGTTCCAGTTCTGAGATTCGTTCGGTGTACCAGCCAGAGGGAATTGCCTCGCTCGAAGGACTCTTGTTCCCTGATACGTACTTCATCGCTGGAAACGAAACGGCTACTCAGGTCGCGCAACGCATGTTGCAGTTGATGGAGCGTGTTGGTCGTCAAGAGGGTCTCGACGACTCCCAGAATCTTGTGGGACGAACGCCATACGAAGTCCTCATCGTCGCATCTCTGATCGAGCGCGAGGCAAAAATTGCCGACGACCGCGCGAAGATCGCGAGAGTCATCTACAACCGATTGATCATGGATATGCCTCTCCAGATCGATGCAACGCTGTTCTATCAACAAGATGCCGACAGGCCATTCACCGAATTGCGCGAACTGGATACGCCGTACAACACCTACCTGTACAAGGGGCTACCTCCGACTCCGATTGCGAATCCCGGACGTGCATCCATCGCTGCTGCGCTCGCACCCGCCCCCAACCCATCTGCTGGAGATCCTCTGTGTCAGGACTTGCCAGCAGGGACCGCATGTGTGTATCTGTACTACGTGCTGTCCGACAAGGACGGCGGACACACTTTCGCTGTCACCTACGAGCAGCACGAAGCGAATGTTCAAAAGGCGATTGCGGACGGGGTTCTCTAGTGTCGAACCCTGATGAATCATCCATCTTCGGAAGGAGGATCACCGGACAGACACGAGTTGTCGGGGTCATCGGTCATCCAGTCCGTCACTCGCTGTCGCCTGTGATTCATAACGCAGGATTCCGGAGTACTGGAGTGGACTTCACCTACGTGGCGTTCGACGTTGCTCCCGGAGCGGCTCTGGCAGCACTCGATGCTCTCCGTGTTCTGGATCTTGCAGGGCTGAGCGTGACGATGCCCCACAAGGCGGAGGTCGCCCGTGGAGTCGACCGACTGGTCGAATCGGCTCGTCGTCTCGACAGCGTGAACACCGTCGAGGTCGAGCCTGGTGGAAACCTCTGCGGTCACAGTACCGACGGTGACGGTCTGGTTTCATCGCTCAATCACAGCGACGTCGATGTGAGAGGTCGAACAATTTCTGTGTTTGGTTCAGGAGGTGCGGGTCGGTCTGTGATTCACTCGCTCGCCGTGCACGGTGCCGCTGGGATTCATGTGATCAACAGAACGTTGGCTGCCGCGCAACGAGCTGCCGAACTTGCTGATGGTCGAGCCGTCGCTCATGCAAGCGATGACGCTCGTGCCGTCGGTGATGCCGTCGGATCGAGTGACATCATCATCAACGCAACGAGCATCGGAATGGGTGCAGTTGTCGACGCAAGCTCCGAATCAGGGGCATCGCCTTTCGACCCGGGGCTTCTTTCATCCAGACAGACTGTTGTCGATCTCGTCTATCATCCCCTCGAGACACCGTTGCTTCGAGCAGCCTCCGACCGAGGGTGCCGAATCGTGAACGGACTGGGGATGCTCGTCCATCAAGCTGCCCTGCAGCAGGTGATCTGGACCGGGATGAGACCCGATGTCGAGGAAATGGCTTCAGCGGCCAGACAAGCACTGCAATAGGACCGGCCGGACGGTCAGTGCAAGAAGCCCGGATAGCCTCGGAAACAATGTTGCGTTTCTTGACTGCCGGTGAGTCTCATGGTCAGGCCTTGGTGGTCATTGTCGAAGGTCTCCCTGCTGGTCTCACGATCGACGCCGACGACATCCGAGGCGAACTCGCCCGGCGTCGTCTCGGATATGGGAGGGGTCCTCGGCAGCGTTTCGAAGCCGATGAGATCGCACTGATCGGTGGAATCAGACATGGCCGAACTCTGGGTTCGCCGGTTGCGGTCGAAATCAAGAATTCGGAATGGTTTCGCTCGGACAAGTGGCACAAGGAGATGGACCCCGCACCAGGAGAGACCCAGCAGCCCTTGACAAAAGTGCGCCCCGGGCACGCAGATCTTGCAGGTATGCAGAAGTACGGATTCACCGATGCCCGAGATGTTCTCGAACGGGCAAGCGCACGTGAGACGGCTGCGCGAGTCGTTGCCGGATCGCTTGCGAAGTCTCTTCTGGCGACCATCGACGTTCAGGTTCTGTCACATGTGATCCAAATGGGAGCAACTCGATGTGTCGCAGGAAAGCGACCGCTGCCCGCTGAACTCGGCATCGTGGACGATTCACCAGTCCGCTGTTTCGACGAGGCGGCCGCTTCGTCGATGGTCGAGGAAATTGAACGAACAGCCAAAGCTGGGGACTCGCTCGGCGGCATCGTCGAAGTACTGGCATACGGCCTACCCGTTGGTCTCGGCAGCCATGTGCATTGGGACCGCAAGATCGACGCATTGCTGGCGCAGTCAGTGATGAGCATCCAGGCTGTCAAGGGCGTCGAAATCGGCGACGGATTCGAAGTCGCGGGTCGCAGGGGTAGTGAGGCGCACGATGCCATTCATTGGGACGAAACGCAGGGTGCATTCGTGCGCGAAGGTTCGCTGGCAGGTGGAACCGAAGGTGGCATCACAACGGGAGAGATATTGGTCGTTCGCGCAGCGATGAAGCCGCTGGCAACCCTCAACCGTCCGACGCTTCCAACAGTCGATGTGATCACCAAGGAGTCAGGTGTGTCGTTCAAGGAGCGAACGGACGTGACAGCGGTACCTGCAATGGGAGTCGTGGCCGAGACAATGGTGGCCCTGGTACTTGCATCCGAAGCACAGCGCAAATTCGGTGGAGACTCGGTGACCGAGTTCGTTCGTAACGCGCGTTCGGCAACATCGCATCTGTGAACACTGAAACGATGGGCGTAGCGCACTCTTCTCCTCGGCGGCCATCCACAGTCGTTGCGATCGTCGGCCTTCCCGGAGTGGGCAAGAGCACCATCGGCCGGCGGGTCGCAAAGCGGCTCGGCTGGGATTTCGTCGATCTGGACAGTGCGATCGAAGAGCAAGCTGGTCGGCCGATTCGCGAGATCTTCGCTACGTCGGGAGAGAAAGAGTTTCGAAACATCGAGTCCGAGATTCTCGATCGCTGTCTCCAAGCAGAAAGCCCGTGTGTCATTGCGACCGGCGGTGGAGTCGTATTGAGTGAAACCAACCGATCACGGCTCAAATGTGCATCAGCAGTTGTCTGGATGACCGCATCGATCGATGATCTGATCGATCGACTGAAACCACGAAGTGCTGCCGGTCGAAGTCACCGTCCACTACTCGATGGAGATCTCGAGACGAACCTCGAGCGTCTCGCCGATCAGAGGAACGATTTCTATGCGGAAGTGGCAACGATCGAGTTGGCGACCGACGGACGAGTCTTCGATGAAGTCGTCGGTGAACTGGTGAAACGAATCTGTGAAGTCGTGCCTGTTCCAATGCCCAGGAAAGTCGCAGCGAACAGTGAAGGGGAGTGACGGCATGGCGGATCTGCACCGAGTCCGAGTGGATCTGGGAGAACGTTCCTACGACGTGCTCGTCGGACACGGCACGCTCCAACACCTCCCGCACATCGTGCCCTCTGGCGTCAAACGAATCGCGGTTGTTTCTCAGCGAGGAATCCCTGTTGCTGATTCGACGATCGAGATCTTGCGTGAGTCGAACGCAGCCGTGCACCGGATCGACATCGGCGAAGGCGAATTGTCGAAGTCCCTTGCCACGATCGAAGAACTCTGCGAATTCTTCGCGTCGATCGGATTGACGCGCCAAGACTTGGTTGTCGGCGTCGGCGGAGGACTCGTCACTGACGTGGCCGGGTTCGCTGCCTCGGTTTGGCATCGAGGAACGCGTGTCGTGCACGTTTCCACCACTCTGCTCGGAATGGTGGACGCGGCGATCGGAGGCAAGACCGGAGTCAATCTCTCACAGGGCAAGAATCTCGTCGGATCGTTTTGGCAACCGAGCGGGGTGGTATGCGATCTCGATGCTCTGGAGACTCTTCCGGACCGAGAAACCCGCTGCGGACTCGGTGAGATATCGAAATACCATTTCTTGACCGGGGAAGATCTACTGGCTCTCGATCTCGGGGGGCGGATCGCCCGATGTGTGCAGATCAAGGCCGACATCGTGGCTGCAGACGAACGCGAAGGTGGATCGCGGGCGCTTCTCAACTACGGGCACACTCTCGCCCACGCGATCGAGACCGTGGGTGGGCACACACTGGCGCATGGTGAGGCGGTTGCAGTCGGTATCGGCTTTGCTGCCCAGTTGGCGCTCGATCTCGGTCGTATCGATCCTCGAAGGGTTGCCGATCACCACCAGGTGGTGGCCGTCACCTATGGGCTGGAAATGCGTCCGCCGCAGGGTCTCGATCTCGATGCGTTGATGGAGACGATGGCGCGTGACAAGAAGGCGATCGACGGATTGACGTTCATTCTCGATTCGAAACAGGGTTTGGAGATTGTCCACGACATCGACCCTGCGCTCGTACGTCGAACACTCGCCGGCTATCTGGCCGGATGAGACACGGGTCAGCAGCGAGATAGGGTCGCCGTCGTGAACTCGATCATGTTGATACATGGCCCGAACCTCAACCTTTTGGGTGAACGTGAACCGGAGATCTACGGTCGATCGACACTCGAGGATTATGTCGATCGAGTGCGGTCGCATGCGCTACAGATCGGTTTTTCGATCGAGGCCGTACAGAGCAATGCAGAGGGCGAGATCGTCGCCGCCATTCACCGAGCTCGCCTCGAACACGATGCGATCATCATCAATGCCGGTGCTCTCACCCACTATGCATGGAGCCTGCATGATGCTTTGGCAGCATTTTCTGGCCCTGTGATCGAAGTACACATCTCTCAGCCGAATGCCCGCGAACCATGGAGACACACGAGTGTGATTGCTCCAGCCGCTTCGGGGAGTATTGCGGGATTCGGAATCCTCGGGTACGAGCTCGCTGTTTCGGCAATCGCATCGTTGTTGGGCAAGGTGTGAACGACGGTGTCGATCGTTCGATCCGTGTCTGCGGACCCGAACGCATCGGGAGAATTCGAACGCTCATCGATCGAGTCGATGGCGCAGGGCACGTTCTCATCACCGCCCCCGAAGATCTTCGATGGGCTTGCGGTTTCACCGGATCGAATGGCTGGCTTCTCGTCGGTGCCGACACGATTCGATTCCTGACAGACAGCAGGTACACAGATCAGGCACGTATCGAGGCCAGCCAGTTGGGGCTCGATCTCGACGTTGTCGTTCTCGGTCCAGGGGAGACTTTCGGTGCTCTCGTCGGGCGCATGCTCGCAGCATCGACAGCTTCGCGAGGTCTTCTCTTCCAACCCAGCTCTTTGACTGTCGCCCAATTTCAAGGGCTGGAGAAGTCTGTGGTCGGCTCACTTGTCCCTGTCACACCACAGTTCGATTTGCTCCGTCGGCGAAAGGACCCGTGGGAGATCGATGCGATTTCGCGCGCTGCCGCAATCGCTGACCGGGCCCTCTCCCATGTCATTCCTTTGCTGACGATGGGTCTGAGCGAGCGAGACATTCGAGATGAACTGGAATATTCGATGAGGCGATTCGGCGCAGACGGACCGTCCTACGACACGATCGTCGCGACCGGTCCGGTCAATTCGGCAATACCTCATCACCGGCCGACGTCGACGCTCATCGAGGAAGGGCATTCAGTAGTGATCGATGTGGGCGCACTCGTGGACGGTTATCACTCGGACATGACCCGAACGTTTCTCATTGGCGAAGTCGATGCGGAGTTGCGCCGAATGTACGAGGTCACCCGGGAGGCTCAAGCGGCAGCGATCACAGCGGTGAAGTCGGGAGTACCGTGCCGAGCCATCGATTCCCTGTGTCGGGAGCTCATCGAAGAGCACGGTCTGACCGAGTCGATCATCCATGGAACAGGTCATGGTGTGGGTTTGGCCATCCATGAGGATCCCTATATCGGGCGACTTTCCGGGGCAACACTCGAGGTGGGAGATGTCGTCACAGTCGAGCCGGGGCTCTATCGTATGGGTCTCGGTGGAGTGCGAATCGAAGACTTGCTCGTCGTCACCCAGGACGCACACCACAATCTCTCATCACTTCCCAAGGACTCGCCATGCCTGCAATCACCACCAATGACCTGAAGAACGGAATCACCCTCGAATTGGACAACGGTCTGTTCCAGGTCGTCGAATTCCAGCACGTGAAGCCCGGAAAGGGCGGTGCGTTCGTGCGTACCAAACTGCGCAATGTGCGCACCGGCAATGTTTTCGAGAAGACTTTCAATGCGGGTATCCGTGTCGAGCAGGCAGTCCTCGAGAAGAAGGACATGCAGTTCTTGTACCGAGACGGTGACGACTATGTGTTCATGGACACCGCCTCGTACGACCAGATGACTGTGGCCCCAGTTGCCCTTGGTGATGCTGCCGATTATCTCGTCGAATCGATGGTGGCGATCATTGCCCTTCACAACGGAGAAATCGTTTCGGTGGAAATTCCGGCGTCGGTGGAACTCGTCGTTGCCAACACAGAGCCAGGAGTGCAAGGAGATCGCGTCTCAGGCGCACGAAAGCCGGCTGAGTTGGAGACAGGGAAGACGATTCAGGTGCCGTTGTTCATCAACGTGGGCGATCGCGTCAAGGTGGACACACGCTCTGGCGACTAC
>JBIIKC010000153.1:0-4265 GCA_044233375.1 Ilumatobacteraceae bacterium | reverse complement strand
CAGCCCAGCCGGAATTTGCCATGGCTTGAGAAATGACACGAAGGCCGACGCATTGGTCCAAGTGATCATCGGGACCGGCCGCCCGTTGCCGCCGACATACATCGACCCCAAGCTTGCCCAGCTCTGAGACTGGTCCTCCGTTGCAATTGTCCAATTTCTCCTCGGTTGGGATCGCCCAACTTGCTCGCGCCGGATCAGTGGGTGTGATCGTGCCACTTGGTGCCACCGAACAGCATGGTCCCCACCTGCCACTCGACGTCGACTCGGCTATTGCTGCTGCCGTGGCGTCCGCCGTAGCTGGACGACTCTCTGCGTCGGGTCACGACTGCGTGGTCGCTCCCGTCCTACCGTTTGGAGACAGCGCACACCATGAGTCGTTTGCCGGCTCCGTATCTCTGCGTCGTGGAGTGCTTGTTGCACTCCTCCACGATGTCTGCAAATCGTTCCTGGGAACCTCGTTCTCCTGGGTTGCGCTCATTACGGGCCACGCGGGCAATTGCTGGGCGATGAAGGAAGTCGCAGCCGAGTATTCCGACGGACGGGTGATAGCGGTTGACGACTGGCCCGCAATGCGTGCAGCCATTCATGACGTTTCCCGCTCAGAACTGGGTCTCGACCCCGAGTACGTGGGAACGCATGCTGGGCATTTCGAAACCAGCATCATGTTGCGCCTGCGGCCCGAGTCGGTGGACATGAATGCAGCCGAGTGCGGCACCATTGGAGACCCGAGCATTCTCGGCACCCGGTTGCGTAGCGAGGGGATGAACACGGTTTCGCCAAATGGTGTGATCGGAGATCCCACTCGAGCGACCGCCGAGGCCGGCGAGAAGTATCTCGAAGCTCTGATCAGTTACAACACAACGACTATTCGAACGAGGCTCGCAGCATGAAGCGATTGGGCGCCCTCAATGTCGGAAAATTGCTCGAAGCAAGTTTTGCGCCCGTGGTCATCGTTCTTTTGGCCATATATATGTGGTTGACGAGTCCGGTCTTCATGACCACCGTCAACATCACCAACATCCTGCTTCAGGTTTCGATTCTGGCGATTGTGGCCTTTGGGATGACCTTCGTGATCATTGCTGGTCAACTCGACCTGTCTCAAGGGTCTGCAAATGCACTGATCGGTGTCGTTGCAGCCGATGTGATGGTGCGTTCGGACAACATTTGGGTCGGAATTCTGGTTGGCGTTGCCATGGGTGTTGGCGTCGGCCTTTTCAACGGGTTCGTAACTGCGTACTTGAAAGTGCCCTCGTTCATTACGACTCTGGGCGTTCTTGTCATGGCACGAGGACTCGCACGCGAAGTCACAGCCGGAAACACTGTGGGCAACTTGCCGACCTCCTTCACCGACTTCATGTCGAAGGAAGTTCTGGGCTTGGGAATGCCAGTTCTCATAGCGGTCGTCTGGGGTGTCGTGATGCATGTGCTGCTCAGCCGCACCCAATTCGGGCTCCACGTCTTCAGCGTGGGCGGTAACCCGGAAGCTTCACACCGAGCAGGTATCGACGTGAAGCGGGTCCTGCTCGCGGTATTCATCGTCAGCGGAATCTCGATCGCTGTATCGGGTCTCACTCTCCTTGGCCGTGTGCGAGCGGGTCAGCCGAACGCCTCGACCCTTCTCGAGCTGTATGCCGTCGCAGGAGTCATCCTCGGCGGAACGCGACTCACCGGTGGCAAGGGATCGATCCCGCGCACGGCGGCAGGTGTCCTGCTCATCGGTCTCATCCAGAACTCATTGAACTTGAAGAACGTCACGTCGAACTATCAACAGGTGGTTCTCGGATTGGTGTTCATCCTTGCCATGACGACTGAGTCGTTCGGCAATCAGGTTCGAGAAATCGCCCGTCGTTTCCGCAATTGGAGATCCGACGGACAACAAGTGTCGTGAGAACTTCCCTCTTGCGACTACACAACCCAAACCTTGACAACGGGGGAATGATGAAAACACGCAAACTAGGTATTGCGGCAGTTGCCGCAGCCATGCTCTTCGGAGTGACCGCATGTGGAAGTGATGACAGCTCCAGCTCGTCGGATGCTTCGAGTGCGCCCACCGAGGAGTCGAGTGGTGATTGTGCTGAGACGTACCAGGTTGGTTGGGCCAATCTCGACGCCGGCATTCTGTATTACCGCGACCTCGAGGCCGGGCTCCAGGAATTCGCTGATGCGAACTGCTGGGAGCTCATTGCCACCGATGCCGCGTATGACATCCCGAAGCAGATCGCACAGATCGAAGACATGATCGTCAAGGGCGTCGATCTCATCATCGCTGCTCCTGGCGACCGAGACGCTCTTGTGGCCGTCTACGAAAAGGCGAAGGAAGCGGGCGTCCCGATGTTGTCGACAGGCAACAATCTGGCCGATGGCAACGAAGCCCTCGAGATCGGATTCGTCGGTACCGACTGGGAAGTCGAAGGCGTTCGTCAGACGGAGTGGATGGTGTCGAAGCTCGCCGAAGGTGACAAGGTCGCCCGAATCGGCGGTGTGGGTGCCACCCAGTACGTTCAGAAGCGCAAGGCCGGCTTCGAAAAGGTCATGGCCGAGAATCCGGGAATTGAAGTCGTGTTCAACCAGGACGCCAACGGCTTCAACCAGGAAGAGGGTCTGCGCCTCGCACAGGATGCGCTCACGGCAAATCCTGACTTGAAGGCCATCTGGGCCGATAGTGACGCTCTCGCCCTCGGCGCTGTACAGGCGCTCAATGAGCGTGGCCTCAGCCAGGCGGATGTTCTCGTCCTGGGAAGCGACGGCGAGCCGATTGCCTTCGATCAGATCCGCTCTGGTGAAGGTGTCGACTACACCATCGCCCTCCATGGTCTGCAGTGGGGCCGTCTCACCGCTGAAGTCGCCCATGCCTATCTGACCTCTGGTTCGACAGGGTACGAGTACTTCATCCAGGCACCGACCGAGGGCGTCAGCGCTGACAACATCGCTGACCGCACCAACGAGGACCTTCGCTGAGAAGGGTCTGAGCTGAACGTGTCTGGGAAGAAGCATCACAACACTGATGTGTTGATCATTGGTGCCGGGGCGTCGGGCGGCGTTGTCGCTCGACGCCTCTCCCAGGCCGGTCTCAGCGTGCGCATTCTCGAGCAGGGGCAGTGGCCCGACCGAGGAGCGTTCCGCGGTGCTGAGGACGATTGGGAACTCACATATCGCAAGCAATGGTCTGCCGATCCGTGTATTCGACAGCGGCCGGAGGACTATCCGATCAACTCCGATGACGCAGACATCACTCCTCTGATGTTCAACGGCGTTGGAGGCGGAACCATCATCTACAACGGGACTTGGCCGCGCATGCTGCCGTCCGATTTTCGAACCCGGTCTCTCGACGGCGTCGGCGACGACTGGCCCGTCACTTACGACGAACTCAAGCCCTTTTACGACCGAACCGACGCCGACTTCGGTGTGTCCGGTCTTGGCGGTGACCCGTTCTTCCCCGACGAGATCGACTATCCGTTGCCGCCACTTCCGCTTGGCAAAGCTGGTCGCAAAGTTGCCGAAGGTCTCAACAAGCTGGGATGGCACTGGTGGCTGGAACCGAATGCCATTCTTTCGCGCGCCTACGACGGACGCAGACCATGCGTGCAACGAGGAACATGCACTTCTGGTTGCGGTGAAGGCGCGAAAGCTTCCACTGATCTCACCCATTTTCCACACGCCATCCGCGACGGGGCTGAACTCATCACCGGTGCACGAGTCGTGCGAATCGAACACGACGAGAACGGCCTTGCGACAGGAGCGACGTATGTGACGTCAGATGGTGCGGAACATTTCGCCGGCGCGAGCATTGTGATTCTTGCCGCCAATGCGATCGGTACACCACGACTCCTTCTCATGTCAGCCACCAGCACCTTCCCCGACGGATTGGCCAATCGGTCAGGTCTCGTCGGCAAACGATTGATGATGCATACGTTCTCAGTCGTCACTGGGTACTTCGAAGAGTCTCTCGGAACCTGGCAGGGACATTTCGGTGCCAGCATCACGTCGTACGAGTTCTACGAGACGGATGCGCAACGCGGATTCGCTCGCGGAGCGAAGTGGGCGCTGTCTCCTGTTGGTGGCCCACTCGGGCATGTACTGCCCCAACGCGCAGGTCAGGCCGTGTGGGGTCCAGCTCATCACGTCGACATGCTCGAGCGTTTCGGACGGGGTGCCTCGTGGGCGATCTTTGGCGAGGATCTCCCCGAGGAGACGAACTATGTGTCGCTCGACTCTTCGCTCACCGACAGTAGCGGCCTGCCTGCGCCAAAGGTCTCGTACACGTT
>JBIIKC010000152.1:0-4324 GCA_044233375.1 Ilumatobacteraceae bacterium | reverse complement strand
GCGGGCACCGGAGTCGACGTCGATCAACGAGGTTTCGTCGCTGTCGACCCGTGGTGTCGAACCACCGTTGCCGGTGTCTATGCGATCGGCGATCTCATCAATACTCCGCAATTGGCTCATGTGGCATATGCCGAAGCCATCCTCGTGGTGAAGCACATTCTTGGAGAATCGCCGATCCCGATTGCATACGACCGAGTCCCATGGGCGATCTATTGCCACCCGGAGGTCGCATGGGCCGGTCCAGGCGAAGACGCCGCCAAAGAAGCGGGAATCGATGTCGTAGTCGGAAAGCATCAGTTCCGCGGCAACAGTCGAGCTCAGATTCTCGGGGAGACCGACGGCTTGGTGAAGGTCGTTGCAAAGCGGAATCCGGATGGGACGGCTGGCCAGATTCTCGGTGTGCACATGGTCGGGCCTTGGGTGACCGAACAGCTGTCGGGGGGATATCTGGCTGTCAACTGGGAAGCGACTGTCGATGAAGTTGCCCCATTCCTCCAACCCCACCCGAGTTTGACCGAGTTGTTCGGGGAGACTGTTCTGTCGATGACCGGTCGCAGTTTGAACACATGACCTTCGAGACGTATACGACGAGTAGTTGCACAGCAGAGGACATCAGATGGCAGAAGTAGTACTCCCACAATTGGGCGAGACGGTCACAGAGGGAACGATCACTCGCTGGTTCAAGAAGGTCGGTGATTCGGTGAAGGCCGATGAGCCACTGTTCGAGGTGTCGACTGACAAGGTGGATACGGAGGTGCCTTCGCCGATTGCTGGCACGTTGACGGAGATCCGGGTGCCAGAGGGCGACACGGTTCCCGTGGGTGCGGTGATTGCGGTGGTGTCCGATTCTGCCTCAGCGCCTGCGCCAGTAGCCGCACCCGCTCCTACGCCGGCCACCGCGCCTGCACCCGCTCCTCAGCCGGTGCCTGCAGCCGCGCCCGCCCCGGCCCGGGTCGCAGAGCCCACGCCTCAGCCGGCTCCCGTCGCCCCTGCGCCAGCTCCTGTAGCCCCTGCTGCGACGACTGCACAGTCGAGTTCGGACAGTCGCCTCTTGTCGCCCGTCGTGCGTCGACTCGTCGCAGAGCACAACCTCGACGTCGAACGGATTCTGGGAACGGGTCTTGGCGGACGGATCACCCGCGAGGACGTCCTCGATCACATCGATGCGATCGCTACCAGGGCTCCGGCGGTTATGGCATCGAGTCCGGTGCCGGTGTCACCACCGTTGGCAACTGTCGTGGTTTCCGCTCCATCGGTGCGCATCGGCGACAGAGATGAGGTCTTGCCCCTGTCGAAGATTCGCCAGATGACAGGCGCACACATGGTGATGTCAAAGTCGGTCAGTCCCCATGCCTTCAGCGTCGTCGAAGTCGACTACGTCAATGTCGACAACACGCGCAAGCGACTGAAGGCCGACTTTGCAGCTGCTGAAGGCTTCGGTCTCACATATCTACCGTTCATCGCACGGGCCGTCATCGATGCTCTCGGTGAGTATCCCCACATGAATGCGAGTATTTCTGGGAACGACCTCGTGGTTCACAAGTACGTGGATCTCGGGATCGCAGTCGATCTCGAGGGACAAGGACTTCTTGCGCCGGTTGTCCGCAGTGCAGAAACGAAGCGGTTACGTGCGATTGCACGTGAGATCAGAGATCTTGCTGATCGGGCCAAGAGCCGCAAACTCGGCCCCGGAGAGATCCAGGGTGGAACGTTCACGATCTCGAACAATGGTTCAGCAGGGTCGGTGTTGACGATGCCGATCATCAACCAGCCACAGGTCGCGATTCTGTCGACGGACGCCATCGTTCGCAAGCCCGTCGTTGTCGACGTGCCCGGTAGTGGAGAGAGTATTGCGATTCACCCAGTCGGTCATCTGGCCATGAGTTGGGATCACCGTGCGTTCGATGGGGCATATGCAGCAGGCTTTCTGGTCAAGGTGAAGACGATCCTCGAGACCAGAGACTGGGGCGGTGAGTTCTAGATCGTGCTTCGGGTCCGCTGGCTGGGTCGTGTCCCGTACCGGGAGGCGTTGACTCTCCAGACAGCCTTGTTCGAAAACGGTCGTGAGCAGCATCTCTTGCTTGTCGAGCATCCGCATGTGTTCACACACGGGCCGCGGGCGGAGCTCGACCGGAATCTCAGATGCGATCCGACAGAAGTTGGCGCAGAACTCGTTTCCGTCAAGCGCGGTGGTGACGTCACCTACCACGGTCCAGGGCAACTCGTCGGCTATCCCATTCTGCAACTCGACAATCGAATTGGAGCCGCCGACCATGTCTTCTCGGTCGAACAGCTGGTGATCGACGCTCTCGACGACCTCGGAATCGTTGGAGCCGGACGCCTGGAAGGATATGCGGGAGTTTGGATTCATTCGGACGACTCGCTTCCGCGCAAGATTGCAGCAATCGGCGTGCGTATCGCGCACGGTCGCACGATGCATGGATTCGCACTCAACGTGAACACCGACATGAGATACCTGCGCGAGCACATCGTTCCTTGTGGCATCGATGATCTCCCAGTGACATCGATGGAGGAACTCGGCAGTGACGCCTCGATGCACGACGCGGTCGATGCGATTTCGGAACGAGCTGGCTCGTTGTGGGCATCAGGCGAGGTCGAACGACAGGACGTGGCCTGGTTGCATCGACCGGAAGATCTGTCCCGTTTCTCACGCGGTGACGGTCCGGGTACTGCGGTTCGCTTGACCTCTCGGTTGGCGGACTCGGGTGTCGAAGGAGGTATCGACATCGCCGAGCGAAAACCTGAATGGCTTCGTCCGAAGGTGCACATCGGGGAGGCAGTGCTTCGTACGAAGAGCGTGCTCGAAGACCTCTCACTCGTGACCGTCTGCGAAGAGGCTGGCTGTCCGAATTTGTCGGAATGTTGGAGGGATGGGACCGCCACCTTCATGGTTCTCGGCGAACGTTGCACCAGAGCGTGCGGGTTCTGTCTCGTCGACACGCGAAAGCCGGTCGACCCCGACTCGAGTGAGCCAGATCGTGTCGCACGCGCCGTGCAACGACTCGGACTCGATCACGTAGTACTGACGATGGTTGCGCGCGATGATCTCGATGATGGTGGAATGTCGCACGTGGCAGCGTGCGTCGAGGAGATCAGACGTGTTCGTCCTGGCGCGCGTATCGAGACGTTGGTGGCCGATGCGAAAGGTTCACGTGATTCGCTCGACATCTTGTTCGCTGCCCGACCCGATGTCTTCAACCACAATGTCGAAACAGTCGCTCGTCTGCAACGCGCTGTTCGACCGTCTGCGGGGTACGGGCGAAGTCTTGGAGTTCTGGCGGCTGCCAAGCAATCAGGATTGTGTACCAAGTCCGGTTTGGTGCTCGGCATGGGAGAGACAGTCGAAGAAGTCGACGGATGTCTGGCCGATCTCGCGGGAATCGGCGTGGACATCGTCACGATCGGTCAATACCTGCGGCCGACGACTCACCATCTGCCGGTTGCGCGGTGGATCCATCCCGACGAATTCACTCGGTGGAAACAGATCGGTGAATCGTTGGGAATCACTCATGTCGAGTCGAGTCCTCTGACTCGATCGAGTTACCACGCGAAGCAGGCGGCAGAATCGGTGCCCGTCAACTTGATGCGACGCCCATCAGCCGTATGACAGCGTGCGCTAGCGTTTTGGTATGACGACCTACGAAGTCGACGAGGCAATCCATCTCGACCGAATCGATCGCTTGCGACAGGCCATGGCCCATCATCGAGTGGAGGTCGTACTCGTCTCGGTTGGTCTCGACATGCCGTATCTCATCGGCTATCAGGCGATGCCGCTCGAGCGCCTGACGATGCTGATCGTTCCCCTCGAAGGACGGGCAACTCTCGTCATTCCTCGACTCGAGGCACCGCGAGTCCACGCATTGCCATCGGTCTTCGACATCGTTGCATGGGACGAGACCGAGAATCCGGTCAGGATCACTGCTGACATCGTGCGTCGATACAGGCCGTCGAATATCGCAGTCGGCGATCAGATGTGGGCGAGGTTCCTCGTCGAATTGCTACCGATGATGGTCGATGTGCGGTACTCACGCGCGGTCGATGTCATCGGGAGTCTGCGTATGCGAAAGGATTCCGCTGAGATCGAGGCTCTCGGTGTCGCAGGTGCGGCAGTCGATCGCATCGCAGCACAACTTCAATCTGGTGATATCCCGCTCATCGGCAGAACCGAAGCGGAGGTTTCAGCAGATCTTTCTGCGCGAATCGTTGCTCATGGCCATCAGATCACGAACTTTGCCATTGTGGCAGCTGGTGAGAACGCCGCGAGTCCGCATCATCATCCAGGATCACGTGTCATCAAAGGCGA
>JBIIKC010000151.1:0-4336 GCA_044233375.1 Ilumatobacteraceae bacterium | reverse complement strand
ACGGCTCAGGCTTTGGGAGCGAAGACCAGGATGAACTCGAGGAGACCATCATCTCCGGTTTTGACGAAATTGTTCGACGGGTTCGGGATCCCGTAATCAGCAAAGACGATTTCGATGTTGCCGAGGACGGCAATTCGAGTCCCCGAGTATTCAGCAGTCAGCGGAAACGTGACGGACTTCGTCGTTCCTCGCAACGTGAGCTCACCGGTCACATCCACGGTGATTCTCTCGCCGGCGGTGGGAATTCTCTGCAGGTCCACGGGGGTCGTCAAGGTGAAAGTTGCCTCGGGATAGGCGGCAGCATCCATGATGCGCCCGGTGAACTGGCTGTCACGTCGTGAACTGTCACTCGTGATGGTCGCAACGGGAACGGAGAATCGTGCCGACGTGAGCGTCGTCCCATCGAGAACGATCTCACCGTTCACCTGGCTCGTCCGTCCGACACCCTCGGTGTCCACTCCGCCGAGTACTTCCTTGACGCGATAGCCGAGGGTCGACTCGCTCGTCGCCGTCCAAGTTCCCGACACATCTCCCGATTCGACATCGTTGGGAGCGGACTGAGCAGTTGTGTCCTCTGTGACCAGGGCGGCTCCGAGATCGGACTCGCTGAGGCGGTCTTCCGGTTTGTTGATCACCTTGGTCCACAACAAGACGCCGCCGTACACGACGGCCACGAGGAGGACGAGTGAGATGACGATCCGACCGACAAATTTGGACATGGTGGCTCCGATCAACGTGCGTTGAAGTACTTGGCTTGGGGGTGATGGCAAATGATTGCCGACGTGGTTTGTTCTGGCTGATACTGCCAGCCGGTTTCTTCGGTGACTTCGATTCCGAGGCGACCTGCTTCGAGGAGGTTTGCGACATTCGCGTTGTCTTCGAGGTTCGGACATGCTGAGTAGCCCCATGAGTAGCGGCCCCCGCGATACTGCTGTCGGAACAGACCGCCGATCGTTGGACCATCCTCGGTGGCGAAACCCCATTCCTCACGAATGCGACGGTGCCAGAGCTCAGCGAGTGCTTCGGCCATCTCCACTCCGAGTCCGTGAACCATCAGGTACTTCTGGTACTCATTTGCCGCGAAGTGTTCGGCCGCTCGTTCCGACACAGCCGAACCCATCGTCACGATGTGGAAAGCCGCGTAGTCGCATTCGCTGTCAGTGGCCCTGAAGAAGTCGGAGATGCACATGAACGGGGCCTTGTCCTGGCGGGGGAAAGTGAATCGAGTCAGTTCCGCGGTACGCGATTCATCGGACCACACGATCAGATCGTCGCCATCGGAGTTCACGCAGTAATAGCCGTACACGACCTGCGGGACGAGGAAGCCAGCCGCTTTCGCCTGCGCGAGCTCTTGACGAAGGAGGGGACGCATGCGCTCTCGGAAGCCTTCATCGCTTTCGTCCTTCTCTGGTCTGAACTGCCACTGGTTCCGGAACAGAGCTGTTTCGTTCACATACTGGACGATCTCATCGATACCGATGCCCTTGACGATGCGTGAACCGAGAAACGGCGGAACGAAAACGGGATTGTCGGTGACGACATCTGGGGAGCGACGGGGGAGGTCCGATGGCGCAAGAGCATCCCCGCTGCGCTCGGGAAGGACTCGACCACTGGGGACGCGACCGAAGTCGGCGTCGTCGATTCCTGACGACTTGATCTTCATCAGCGTGTCCAGCGTGCGCAGACCTTCGAAAGCATCGCGTCCGTAGAAAACCCTCCCGTCGTAGACATCGCGCAGGTCCTTTTCCACGTAGGAGCGGGTCAATGCGGCCCCTCCGAGCAGGACAGGAACGTTCGACATCCCCGTTTCATTCATTTCGATGAGGTTTTCGCGCATGATCAAGGTGCTCTTGACGAGGAGGCCGCTCATGCCGAGAGCATCAGCATTCACCTCCTTGACCTTCTGGAGCATCTCGGAAATCGGAATCTTGATGCCGAGGTTGTGCACTTGGTAGCCGTTGTTGGTGCAAATGATGTCGACCAAGTTCTTGCCGATGTCGTGGACATCGCCCTTCACTGTTGCTAGAACGAGCACTCCCTTGGAGGAGCTGGACTCCTCTTTCTCCATCATCGGCTCGAGATATGTAACTGCTGTCTTCATGGTTTCTGCGGATTGGAGCACGAAGGGCAGTTGCATCTGCCCTGATCCGAACAATTCGCCGACGACTTTCATGCCGTCGAGAAGAATGTCATTGACGATCGCGAGCGGAGCGTGTCCTGCATCGATTGCCTTTTGGAGATCGTCGGTGAGGCCCTCGCGGTCTCCATCGATGATCCGCTGTTTCAGAGTCTGCTCGATCGTCCATCCGCTGCGGTCCTCACGAACCGCTACGACCGATTTCACGTCGGCGAAGATCTCGAGGAGTCGCGCGAGCGGGTCGTAACCCTCGCCCCGCCGGTCGTAGATCAAATCGAGGCAGACCGCCTTGTGTTCATCAGGGATACGAGCAAGGGGCATGATCTTTCCGGCATGGACGATTGCCGAGTCGAGTCCCGCCTGTACACATTCATGGAGAAAGACGCTGTTGAGAGCATGTCGTGCGGCAGGGTTCAGTCCGAAGCTGACATTGGAGATGCCGAGAGTGGTGAAGCATCCTGGAATCTCCGACTTGATGCGCCTGATCGCATCGATCGTGTGTTTCGCATCGAGTCGCAGATCTACCTCGCCCGTGGACAACGGGAATGTGAGCGCATCGAAGATCAAGTCACTGGCTTCGAGCCCGTATCGGTCGACCGCAAGACGGTGGATTCGGTGAGCGATCTCGAGTTTCCACTCCACATCACGGGCCTGGCCGCGTTCGTCGATGAGGAGACAGATCACGGCCGAGCCGTACTCCTTTGCCAAACGCATCACTGCGTCGAGCCTGCTGCCAGGCTGTTCTCCATCTTCGAGGTTCGCCGAATTGAGTATCGACCGTCCACCAGTGTGATGGAGCGCTGCTTCCATGACTGGGGGTTCGGTGGAGTCGAGGACGAGAGGAGCGCTCGCTTGTGTCGCAAAGCGCGATGCAATTGCATCCATATCAGCAGTTCCATCGCGACCGACGAAGTCGACGCAGACATCGAGGACGTGTGCTCCTTCTCGGATCTGTTCGGTGGCAATCTTCGTACACGTGTCCCAGTCGGACGACAGCATTGCTTCGCGGAAAGCTTTCGAGCCGTTGGTATTGGTGCGCTCACCGATGATCAGGAACGAGTTGTCCTGTTGGATCGGAACCGATGAATAGATCGACGAAATGCTCGGTTCGACGACAGGGGTTCGCTTCGGGGCTGCCATCGAGCCGACAGCCTCGACGACTGCGGCGAGATGAGATGGCGTTGTTCCGCAACATCCACCCACAACGCCAACGCCGAGAGACGTGACGTGGTGAAGGTGGAACTTTGCGAGATCTTCGGGTGTGAGGTCGTAGTGCGTGCGACCATCGACCACGCTCGGCAGACCGGCGTTGGGCAGAACGCTGATCGGAACTGGGCAGTTCTGGCTGAGAAAGCGGAGGTGCTCCTGCATCTCGGCTGGACCGGTTGCGCAGTTGATCCCGAAGACGTCGGGTCGCATTGCAGCAATCGACGTCAACGCAGCGCCGATTTCGCTTCCGACGAGCATGCGACCCGTGGTCTCCATGGTCACCTGGACTTGTATCGGCACCTCACGACCTTCTGATCTCATGGCTCGGCGACATGCGATCATTGCGGCCTTGATCTGCAGAAGATCCATGCAGGTCTCGATCAGAAAGAGATCCACCCCACCAACGAGAAGGCCACGCGCCTGTTCGACGTACGCATCACGTAACTCGGAGAAGGAGATGTGACCGAGGCTGGGCAGTTTCGTTCCCGGTCCGATCGACCCAGCGACGAAGCGAGTGCGCCCGTCGACTTCGTAATCAGCAGCGACACGACGGGCGATGCTCGCAGCGGCAACGTTCAAGTCGAACGCCTTTTCTGGGATCTGATACTCAGCGAGCACAGTGGAGAAGCTGCCGAAACTGGCGGTTTCGAGAGCGTCGACTCCGACGTCGAGGAAGGCGGCATGCATGCTCTCGATGACATCTGGGCGGGTGGCGCACAGCATCTCGTTGCAACCTTCGAGACTGGCGCCGCCGAAGTCGTCAGGTCCGAGATCGAGTCCTTGTACGAAGGTGCCGAATGCACCATCGAACACGATCACTCGCTCCTTCAGGGCGTCGAGGTAGATCTGTCGAGGCATCGATTTCAACCCTACCGTTCGACGTCTGAGCCGGTTCGGGTGCCAGCGGTCTCAGATCGAATCTGCGTCGTGTGGACTTGCGCCACTAGCGTCCCTCGCATGTCGAGAGCACCGGTGTACACACGTGATGGC